>NZ_JTLI01000043.1 GCF_000799075.1 Cetobacterium sp. ZOR0034 | reverse complement strand
TTGGATAATCAGCTCTTTGGTCTTCAGAGCTAACGAACAATTCTTTCATAGAAAAATCAAGCCCAACAATATTGTTATCGCTAGGTACAGGAACTATATCTGCCACGAATTCTGTGAGTACAGAAACGTAAAAAGCCCCATTAGGTTCTTGGCTAATAGTGGCTGATTTGATTACATAATTTTGAGGTATCGCTCTATGAAATTTAATTTTAACTAAACCTAGCTTAGGAAGTTTTATAGAATTGCCCTCAATTCTAATATTTCCATTTGTAGAAACAGTATTATATGATTTTCTACTAGATTTTTTAGATTTGAATTTCGGAAAATCAGCTCTTTTCTGAAAAAAATTCTTATATGCTGCATCTAAGTTTTTAAGAGATTGTTGTAATGCGATTGAGTCTACATCTTTCAAAAATAGTAATTCATTTTTAAGTAGCGGCAATTCTTTCGCTTGAGTATTGTAAGTTACTGATTTCTTCTCAGATTCATAGAGTTCTTTTCTCTGAGCTAAAAATCTATTATACACAAGTCTAGTACAACCAAAAGTTGCATTGATTGTATTAGCTTGAGTTTCATTAGGATATATTCTATATTTAAAAGCTAAATTATATTTCTTCATAGTTAACACCTCCTCAAACTTAAAATTATGTGGTATGATTATATCACATTTCATATTAGTTGTAAAGGAGAGTAATGATTGATGACTGTAGAATTTAAAAAGAATAGACATTCTATATATAACTTAACATATCATTTAGTTGTAATTACAAAATATCGTAGAAAATGTATTAATAATGAAATTTTAGAAGATCTAAAAGAAATATCAAAAAGATTGTTAAGTGTTAAAGGTGGTAGTGTTTTGGAGGTGAATGGAGAAGAAGACCATTTACATATATTATTCGAATGTCCACCACAAGTGGAACTCGCTAAATTAGTAAATACATTTAAAACTGTTTCTTCGAGATTAATTAGAAAAAAACATTCTGATTATTTAAGAGCCTACTATTGGAAACCCGTATTTTGGAGTAATTCTTACTGCATACTTAGCACTGGTGGAGCAACAATTGAAACTATTAAGTGGTACATCGAATCACAAGGTACTGAAAACTAAAAAAATAAATAAAAAATTTAACGCTCCAATATAACGTTTCAATGCTCCTCCTAGTTCACTAATAATATAGTAAAAAACAAATATAATATAGTTACTAGAGTTAAAAGTCAAGGAGTTGTAATTTTATATATCTCGCTATTTCTTTTTAGATTTGTAGACGATTAACATATTATCATGTATAATATAGTGCATGTTTAACGTGTGAAAAAAATAACAACTTTTGTACTAGGAGGGATTAGAATTAAATTTGTAACAAAACTTATGACAACACTTTGTGTTTTAGGGAGTTTAACTTTCGGGAAAGAGATAAACACCTTAGCTGCTCCTTTAGACACTAAAAATGAGATTACATTTGAAGAGAGTGTAACTTTAGAAGAGGTATCTGAAGTAAAGATATTTAAACCTGAATTGAGACTTATTGGAAGTATCTATACGACTCATACTAATGACAATGACATCTACAACAACGACACTAACCTAATTGGATTTGAATATAGACCACTAGAAGATTTTGGGATTAGCTTTGGATATTTTAAAAATAGTTTTGACAATGATTCATATGTTTTAGCTGCTGGAAAGTACTTAAGACCATTCGAAAAATTGAATGATTTCTACTTCACACTTGGAGTTGGAGTTGTAAAAGGATATGAGAAAGAGAACTATATCTATGACAACGAGACTGGTGAGGTTATAAAAAAATCTAAGTTTAACACAAATATCGGTGGAGACTACATAATAGGAGCAAACGTTGGAGTTGGGTATGATATCACTGACTACCTATCTCTTAATGTTTCATACGTTGGAGCCTTCGTTTCTACGATATCTCTAAAACTTTATTAATACTAAAAAGAAAAGCTGTAGAAGATGAGTTTCTACAGCTTTTTTTATTTAAATATATTTTGGGGATTTTTGTAAATCCTTATGAGAACTTAATTGATGTTTCATCAACCTTTATTGATGAACTCTTTTATTTTGATTCTTTTGACTCTTTTGAAGCTTTTTTGTTTCTAAATGTGAAGTATGTCAATCCAGCAATCTTTTTATCCTCAGCTTTTCCGAAGAAGAATGAAGCTAACCAAGCTGGTATAACACAAGATGCCATTATAATAAAGGCAATCAGTAACTCAAATACAGCTGGCTTTGTGTACCCCGGAACAAATTTTGTAACTAATCCCGCTGGGTTTCCAATATATATAGCCACTAATACCGATATTAAGAATCCTACCCAAGCAGCTCTACTATCAACTCTTCTACTGAAGATTCCAACTAAGAACAGACCAGCTATCGGTCCTCCTAATAGTCCAGTTATAGCTTGGAAGTATAAGAACATATCTCCTTGCCCAGCTTGTAAGAATCTGATAGCTAGAATTGTACTTATGATTCCAGCTCCCCAGCTCACAGCTTTTGCAATATTTAGTTTATCCTTATCTGTTAGATTTTTTCTTAAAGGAGCTACTACATCTGAAGTCACACAAGTCGATAGTGAGTTTAAGCTCGATGAAACTGTCGATTGAGCAGCAGCAAAGATTGCAGCTAAGATAACCCCTGAGAATCCAACAGGTATATAGTTAATTACGAAATATGGAAGGATAGCGTTTCCATCTATATTTGCAGGTAATACAGCTTTAAATTTGAAGAATAGGTAAAGTGCTGTTCCCATTCCCGAGAAGATCAACACACTGATACAAAGAAGTGGAACGTTCATATATAAACTTTTCTTTGCTTCGTGATCATTTTTAGTTGTGTTATATCTTTGAACGATATCTTGTGATCCCACATATGAGTAGATAGCGTTGAAGAATCCACCGAATAAAATCCCCACAAAAGTTGTTCCAGTCAATGAGAACTTCCAAGCTGAAGCTGGAATAGTTTTTCCATTTTCAGTAAGAGTTTTAAATGCCATTGAAAGACCATCTGGTGCAGCGTTATATCCAATAACTATGATTAAAAATGCTCCTAAAAGTAGGATGATAGTTTGAATCGCATCCGACCAAACTACAGCTTCAATTCCTCCCATAGATGTGTAAACAACACAAAGGAATGAAACCGCTCCTAGTAAAAGAGTTGGATTTATACCTGGCAGAGCTTCTTTTAAAGCTAGTGTTGGTAAGTAAAGTACCACAGCCATTCTTATAAGATGGAACAGAATAAATGATAAACTTCCTACCCATCTAAATCCATTGTCAAATCTTTTTCCTAAATATTCATATGCTGTCGTTACGTTTATACTTCTGAAAAATGGTACAAACACAATCGCAGCCCAAATAACCATTAAAATAATTCCTAATGGTGCCATCCCCATAATGGCTCCACCTTTGAAAACCGAAGCTGGTATAGCTATAAATGATATTGATGAAAGTGCAGTTGCATATATACTACACGCTGTTACCCACGATGGAATTCTTCCGCTTGCCGTGAAATAATCCTCAGTTGAACTATTCTTCTTTGAAAAATATACCCCAATTCCAACCATTGCTAAAAAGTAAAATGCCAATACTACCCAGTTAAACCAATGCCAACTCATTTTTTACCTCCCGAATTTTGTTCGCGCGTTCATAAATGTTTTTATGGTTTGATGATAAATCATATGTTCTATTTTGTCAATATTTATTTTTAAATATAACAATTTTATTTTTCTTTGTAGAATAGAAAAAATGATTTATAATATAAGCAGGAATATTTAGGGAGGGACATATTATGCTAAAGCAAGAGGATATTGCAAAATTAGCTGGAGTGAGTCGAGCAACAGTTTCTAGAGTTTTAAATGACGATGAAAATGTTAAAGCTGCGACACGTGAAAAAATTTTAAAAATTATCGAAGCTTATGGGTATGAAAAAAACTATATCAGCAGTACCCTAGCTAGTAAAAATGAGAAAATCATCTACGTTTTTCTTTTAAAATCTGTGGTTAACCACTACAGTGACGAGCTGAAAAAGGGGCTTTTAGAGTTTCAAAGTGAAAATAAAGGGTTTGGTTATAAAATAGAGATTGTCGAAACCTCTATCGATAACCCTGAATCTCAAATCACTGAACTCGATTGGGTATTAAACAATCTTTCGCCTGCTGGGATTATAATCACCCCACTCTTAAAAAATGAGATTATGAAAAGAGTTCTAGAAAATGAACGTGTGAAGTTTCTCTCTTTAGACAACGTACTTTCAGAATCTATCCCACATGTTGGAGCGAACTACTACATGGGTGGTCAAATCAGTGGGGATATTATGAGGGGAGTTCTGAGAAAAAAAGAGAGAGTATTAGTACTTAAATTCCCTGGGGATAAGGTTTCAGTTGAAGAGTACTACAAAGGTTTTACATCTTCTCTTCAAAGAGAGAGCATAAGAGTTGTCGAAGCGAAAAAAGATATTTTAAACTCTCACAATTTTTTGAAAAAGTATCTGACTGAGGATATCAGGGGGATTTTCTCAAATAGATACACACTTGAAATTATAAAGAAAAATAGCGAGCTACTACATCCTGAAAATGACTACAAAATAGTTGGAATAGCTGGAAATCCTGAGGTGAACGACTACGTTAGAAATGAAGTTATATACGCTTCTATAAACGAGCAGTTCTCAACTATCGGTTACACAGCTGGAAAAATTATGTTTGAAACTCTATATAAAAATAGAAAATCTGTTGAGCATCAATTTATAAAACCGATTGTCGCTTTTAAATCCCTTGTAAAATAAGGGATTTTTTAATTGCAAAAAAAACTTTTAAAAAATTTATAAAATTTTTGTTGACTTTTCGAAAAAAAAGGATTATTCTAGACTCAAATAAAAAATGTTCACGCGTTCATAGTTGGAAACATCTAGAAAGCGTACAGAACTAAAAAGGGGAGTTGTTTGATTATGGATAGATTAAAAGGGATTTTCTCAGCACTACTTATAGCTTTTGACAAGGATGGAAATATCGACGAAAAGGGAATAAGAGAGACTGTTAGACATAACATCGACAAGATGAAAGTGGATGGATTATACGTTGGTGGAAGTACAGGGGAAAACTTTATGTTACCTACTGAGGTTAAGAAAAGAATATTCGAAATCGCTATGGATGAGTGTAAAGGAGAGATCGCTATGATCGCTCAAGTTGGATCTTTAGATCTGAATGAAGCTGTAGAGTTAGGAAAGTATGCAACTGATTTAGGGTATGACGCTCTTTCTGCTGTAACACCTTTCTACTATAAGTTTACTTTTGAGGAGATCAAAAACTACTACAACACTATTACAAATGCAACTAACAACAAGATGATTCTTTACTCAATCTCACTTTTAACTGGAGTTAGCATGACTGTTCCTCAATTTGCTGAGTTATTCGAAAACGAGAACATCATCGGAGTTAAGTTTACAGAAGGAAACTTCTTCTTAATGGAGAGATTAAGACACGCTTTCCCTGATAAGCTATTATACTCTGGATTCGATGAGATGCTACTTTCTGCAACTGTTTTAAATGTTGATGGAGCTATCGGAAGTACATACAACGTAAATGGATTAAACGCTAAGAAGATATTCACTCTTGCAAAAGAAGGAAAGATTGACGAAGCTAGAGAGTTACAAAGAAAAGCTAACGATATGATCGAAGCTGTTATCGGAAACGGACTGTTCCAAACTTTAAAGGAGCTTTTAAAGTGTCAAGGTGTAAGTGCTGGATTCTGTAAAGAGCCTCTAGGAAAGTTATCTCCTGAGAAAGTTGAAAGAGCAAAAGAGATCTACAAAAACTACTTATAATATCACAATAAAATTGCCATAAACTACTTATAATATATAAAGAGACCAGAATTAATTTTTCTGGTCTCTTTTCATATTAAAAATAATTTAATTTTTGATTTTTATATACACTTATGGTATATTGTATATACAATATACCAATGATATTATTGAGAGGTGAATTATGAAAAATAGTTTTAATTTAAGACTGGATCAAGAGTTGATAGATGATATAAAAAAAGTTTCTAAAATATATGATGAGAGTATGAGTGAATTAATAAGAGAGGGAATTCAGATGGCTCTTGAAAAAAGAAAAAATAGTATTTTTTATAGATTAAACAGTATTACTGAATATGTAGATGAAGAGGAAGAAGCAGAAATTTTAGAGGCTTTAAGCTCTTTAACTGACGATGATCTAACGATAGAAAGAAGTGAAACAGTTGAAGTGTAAATTTAACTACTCTAAGAGTGCAAATAAATTTTTTACTAAACATAAAGATATCGAAGAGATGTTTAAAAAAAATATAATAAATGAAAATCCAAATACAGATATAAAAGCTTTGAAAGGATTTAAAGGACTTTTGAGAATGCGAATAAAAGATTATAGAATAATTTTCAAAGTTGTAAATGGACAGATTGTAATAATCGAAGTTTTATTAGCTGGTAATAGAGGCGAAATTTATAAAAAATTATAAAAGACCAGAAAATTTAATTCTGGTCTTTTTTTATGTTAAAAACTATACTGTAATCCTAGCATCACAAAAGTTACATCTATATCTTTCTTAGAGCTTTTTTGCTCCTCTCTTTTATAACTTACCTCTCCAACAACCTTTAATGTTTCTGTTAAAGTTTTATTTCCTGTTATTCCAAACTTTGTATTGTTGTGTCTAGCACCATCATTATTGCTATATGGACCAATCTCTCCCCACAGTGACAAACCTAATCCTAAGCCTTTGAAACTCTTCCATACATATGGTTTAAAAAATCTTTCTCTTTCTGTGAATCTTTCGTTTGATGTCTGACCCCATTTAAAGAAATAATTTATACCCATACCGAAATCATCTCTCAACTTATACCCAAATCCTGGTTCTAACTCGATTAACTCATAATCATCATACCCACCTTTAAACTCTCTTCCTATAAGAAACGAGTTGTTTAAAGCTAACTTTTCATTTAGCTTGTAGTAAACCGAGGGCTTTAATTTAACTGCATCTCTATTGTCTATGCTTTCTGAAGTATAAATAAATTCGAAAGCTCCAAAACCTTTATCATTGTTAAATGATTTTTGATATCTCGGCACAATCTCAACGATTGTATTTTGTGGGCTATTACTTCTATCCCACATCTTCGAGCTGAAAATCTGCTCTTTAGCTACATTGTAATACATTGACCAGTTATCATAATTTTTATGTTTGATACTTCCTTCAGCTAAAATAAATTTAACTTTTCCAGCGTCAACATCTCCCGAAAGTTGCTCTATTTCAACTTTTGTTCCTATAAAACCTGTAAAATTTAACTCTTTTCCTTTTAAAGAGTTAAGTTCTTTTTCCAATTCAAAGAATCTAATTTGATTTTCGTCATAGTTTTCAATTCCAGAGTCCCCACCTCTTTTTTCAATCACCACAACTTCCTCAATATTTTGAGCATACCCGTTTTCACTCACAAACATCAAAGCACATAACCCCATTGAAACCATCAACATCTTTTTCATTTTTTACTCCCGTCTTGTTTTAATTTATTTAAATTTTCCAAAGTTTTATATCTTCAAACTCTCCTTTGAAAAAAATATTATTTTGAGTTTTATCTCTATTTATTACAGATGACATTACAAACTCTCCACCATTTACATAGATTTCAACAACACTTTTATCCCCTATCACTCTAAAATCAACAACGCCTCTATTCGAAATCTCTAACTCTCTTTTAACTCCAAATGTTTCTAATGGTTTAAAACCATTTATAACTCCAGTTCTATCTAAAGTTAAAACTGATGTTTTCTCATCCCAAGATAACTCCAATCCTTCAACTTTATTTTTAAATATTGTTAAATTGAAATCCTTATCTAAATTAACTTTAAACTCCATATCAAAAGCACCGTCTAGTATTTCGATACTCTTTTCAGTTACACTGCCTACTTGAATCAACTCTTTTCTGTAGCTCAATATCTCTTCTACAGGATACGAATATAATCTCTCTCCTATCACTTTCAACTCTCTTGGAAGTGTCATCATCCCTGACCAATTCTCTCCTGGAAGTGGTGCGTGATTAACAAGCCACCCTATCAACACTCTTCTTCCTTTTTCATCTAAAAAAGTTTGTGGAGCATAGTATTCAAATCCATAATCTAAAAGATTAAACTTATCAAAGCTATAACTTCCAGTTCCATAGTCTAGCTCTCCAACAAAATATCCCGATATATGTTCCTGTCCATTCTGCCCTATTCCTTGAGGACTAAAGATCAAAACATCTTTCCCATCTAAACTGAACATATCCGGACACTCCCACATAAATCCAAAATCATCTTTCTTTATCTCACTCAAAACTTCCCAATCTTTTAAATCCTCAGATTTATATAGAAGAATTTTTCCCTTTCCAGATTCTTTTGCTCCAACAACCATGTAATAAACTCCATCTTTTTTCCAAACTTTAGGATCTCTAAAATGAGCTTTACAAGAATTTTCAGGCGCAACTATTTCAGTTTCTAACTTTTCAAAATGTATTCCATTCTTTGATTTTGCAAACAGTTGAGTTGATATCATCGAATCATCCGTTGCTGTAACCGGATTACCATGCTCATTTATTTTTTTCTCTGTCATTACAATACCTGTATAAGCTAGATATAATTCATCATTTTCTATAAAAGCACTTCCTGAAAAACATCCATCCTCATCTGCAAACCCTTTATCAGGAATTAAGGCATAATCTAAATGCTCCCAACTGAAAAGATCTTTACTCTTTGCATGTCCCCAAGTCATATTTCCCCAATAACAATTCTCAGGGTTGTGCTGATAAAACAGGTGGTACTCTCCTTTATAAAAACATAATCCATTTGGATCGTTCATCCAATTTTTAGGTGGTGTAAAATGAAGCTTTGGTCTTTTATCCATCTTTTATCTCCTTTTATTATATCTTTATTTTAATCTTTTAATTTTATCCTTTTGACCCTGTTGTTGCTATTCCTTGAACAATATATTTTTGGAAAATTAGATATATAAGAATTACAGGAATAGTTGCTAGGGTTAATCCTGCCATCATATGGTTTGTAAATATATTCTCTCTATCTGCAAATATTGCACTAAGGGCAACTTGAATCGGCATCATTCTCTCTCTACTTATTACCATAACTGGCCATAAGAAATCGTTCCAAGAGGCTAAGAAAGCTAAGACTCCAGTTGTTATATATATTGGAATACTCACTGGAACTACAATTCTAAAAAATATTTGAACTGACGACAATCCATCAATTTTTCCAGCTTCAATAAGTTCTGTTGGAAACTTTAAAAAATATTGTCTATACAAAAATATACTCATAACACTCGCCGAAAAAGGTAGTATAACTCCTGGAATAGTATTTACTAATCCCAATCTATTTACTATCAGATACATCGGTAGTATAGTAGCTTCTGTAGGAACAATAATAAGTCCAACAATAGCTATCATAAATATCTTTTTAAAAGGCAACTTCATTTTAGCTAAAGCATAACCAGCTAATGAATTAATAACCAAACTTGAAGCTACTGTTATAACAGAATAAAATAAACTATTTAACATATTTCTAAAGATATTGTATGAACCCAATAACTCTGTATAAGGTTTAATCGTAAAGTTTTTAATACTCGGAAAAAAAGCTCTCAGCGATGTCATATCTGAGTATATCTGCTGTTCAGTTTTAAATGATGAGGATATCATCCAGAATAAAGGAAGTATAAAAAGTAAAGATAAACTCAATACAAATGCATGAAACCCTATTTTTTTTAAACTCAATCTACTTTTCATCTTAATCCTCCTCATGTATAAACTTTTTAAATATTAATGATAGTATAACTAACATCACTACAAAGACTATCGTTACTGCACTTGAATATCCGGTATTTCTATGTCTAAATCCATATTCATATATATATTGTAAAATCGTCATAGTTGCATTGTCTGGTCCACCACCTGTCATAACCATAGGTTGAACAATAAGTTTGAAGGCTCCGATTATTGTTGTAACAACTAAAAATACAGTTATAGGCTTTAAACATGGCAATGTCACATATATAAAACTTTGGAATCTATTTGCTCCATCTATTTTTGCAGCTTCATACAGTTCATTTGGAATATTTTTTAAACCAGAAAGGAATATAAGCATCTGGTATCCACATCCTGACCAAGCCGAAATAAACGCTATTGTTGGCATGGCTTGAGTCACACTATGAAGAAATGGCTGTTTTTCGAATCCTAAAAGTTCTAAAAATTGATTCAATAATCCTGAATTTGGATTTAGTAAGATACTCCATAAAATTGAGATTACAACAAGTGATAACACAGCTGGTGAGAAAAATGCAAGCTTTGAAATTACACTTCCTTTAAACTTTTTATTGATTATTAAAGCAAATCCCAAAGCCATCGAAAGTTGTAATGGAACAACTAAAACCACAAATAAAGTTGTATTTATAAAACTTTTAAACATTATTGGATCCTCTAGCATATATTTAAAGTTATCTAAGCCTATAAACTGCTTAGCATGAGGTCTTAATAGATGATAATCTGTAAATCCATATGAAAATGCTATCAGCATAGGACCTATTACAAATAATGAAATCAATATAATTGCAGGTGTTAGAAACCCTAATCCCGCTATACTCTCTTTATCTATTTTTTTTAGAATTCGCATCTCACTTCCCCTTTTCTACTTTTTATATTTTCTAGCCTCTCTATCTATTTTTGTAACAGCTTCATCTGTATATTTTTTTATAGTTTCAAAATCCGCAGTTTTCTCTCTTGCTATCTTTGAAATTATATCTTTTGCAAAAGTTTCAGATATATATGGATAGATCGGTGATGCTGGTCTAGCTTTATTTGTATTTTTAATTTCATTTTTTAAAGCTGTCCACGCTTCATTGAAATTTGGATTTGATGTATTTGTATCAATTATATCTATCATAGCTGTTCTTACAGGAATAGAGTTATTTGCATCATAGTAAACTTTTACTGAATCATCATTTGTTAGCCACTCTAATGCTTCTAAAACCTCTTTTGTTTTAGTATCACTATCTTTTAATGCACCGTTTACAACAAACGACCAACTTCCTGAAGGTGTATAATTTCCTGTAAAATCTTTTGATAATTTAGGATATTTCAACGCTCTATATTTTAACTCTGGGTAGTTATTTGTTAAATCTGGAATATACCAAGACCCTGCAACTGCTAAAGCAGCTTTTCCATTATGAAAGGCTTTTTCTGACTCTACTATCCCACCTAAATCATCTCTGAAAAACTTTCCAAATACCTGTAACGCCTCAACTGTTTTAGGATTATTTAAATATCCATCCGTAGTAAGACCATCTTCTGAAACTACATTTGAGTTATTTGTCCAAATAATTGGTGCAAGGTAATACATCGCTATCTCGTATCCACCTTTAACTATATCTCCTAATGCAAAGCTAACTGGAAGTTCTATTTTTCTTACCACTTCAGTATCTTTAAATTCTGGATTTGATTTTAAATCTTTAACTGCTGAAGAGACTTTATAGAAATCATCCCACGTCCAATCCGCTTCTGGTGACATTGGAATTATTGCTTTAACATCTTGAGGTAGCATATTTATTATCTCTTCATTATATAAAATGATAACTCCTGAATCTTGGTATCCTATTCCATAAAGTTTATGATCTATAGTTCCTTGCTCTTGAATAGCTTTTGTAAATCCTGATAAAAACTCTTTATTCATAGAGTTATCAAGTTGCTTTACTACACCTGCTGTTGCGTAAGAGGCTATATCTGGGCCATCTAATGTGAAGATATCAGGCATATCCGAAGCTGTTATTGCAGCATTCAATTTATCCATATATCCAGACCCTGCACCCGCTCTTGTAAAGTTTTGAATCTTTATAGGTAATTTGTCTGGAAAATTTTTATTGTACTCATCAGCTCTCGTTTGAAACATTCTTCCCTCTGGGTGTTCAGGTGATGCGTGAGTCCACACTGTAACCTCTTTATTTTTACTTTCTTTTTCACCACAACTCATAATCAATAAACTCATTGCTCCTAATAAAATTAATTTTTTCATAATTTTCTCCTTTATTAAACTTTTGTTTATTCTATATTTTTGATTGTTTGAAAAAATTTTCAAATTTATGAAAACGTTTTATTGAGATGAGTATAATATTTTTCAGAGAAAAAGTCAATTGTTTTTATTGTTTTTTCTTCTAATTTTAATCTTTTGAAACTGTTTAAGAACATTGTTATCAAAAATATTGATTTTTTTTTATTATAATGTATAATAGTTTATATGAAAACGTTCTCTAAAAGGAGTATATATGAAAGTAACAATGAAATTAGTCGCTGAAAAAGCTGGTGTCTCTCTTTCAACAGTTTCTAGAGTGTTAAACACTCCTGAAAGTGTTGATGATGAAAAAGTAAAAGTAGTTAGAAAATGGATCAAAGAACTAAACTACCAACCGAATCTAGCTGCGCAATCTCTAAAAAAAAGTAGCTCTTTTTTAATAGGAGTTTCAATTCCAAATTTAACAAATCCATATTTTATAGAGATTTTAGATTACTTGGAGAAAATAGCTACTGAAAAAGGATATAATCTTATTTTACACAACTCTCAAGGTAATCCTGAGACTGAGTTTGAAAATATAAATAACTTTATCAGAAGAAATGTTGACGGAATAATATTAGTTGCTAACTCTGTTGAAAATATAAAATATCTTAAAAATAGAAATATACCACATATAACTTTAACTAATCAATTTCCAGATACAAATAGTATCTCTACTAATCATAGATATGGTGGTGAGCTTGTTGCAAAACACTTTATCGAACAGGGAAGAATTAATCTAGCGTATATAGGGCCTGAAAATGATGAGAAGTATATTGGATTTCAAAGTGAGTTATACGAAAAGGGATTTGGAGTAGATGAAAATATGTGTATCTTCATGCCTAATACACCACTTTCAAATTTTGAAATAAAGAACTATATCAAGAAATTCTTAGGTACTTTATCTAAATATCCAGATGGATTTTTTACAACAAATGATACTGTAGCATACGAACTAGTTAAAGAGCTTGAAGCTCGTGATATAAATATACCAAAAGATACTATGATTGCAAGCTTTGATAATACAATTTTATCTCAGATTTTAAAAATTACAAGTGTAAATCAACCGATTCAAGAGATTGTCGAAAAGGGGTTTGAGATTCTTTTAAATCAAATATCAGAAGAGAGATTCTATCATTTTGGAAACTTTGAAATTTTACCATCTCTTGTTATACGAAGATCCACTATAAAATAATTTTAAAAAAAGACCAGAATTAATTTTTCTGGTCTTTTTCTAACTTTTCTAATGCTAATTCCTTCTTTTTCGCTTCAACCTCTACGTCGAAATCTTGGAAGAGCCATTCAAACCTCTGAACATCCTCTTCTGATATATAATCAGCATGAGATTTATCATCCTCAGACTCTTTTCCAGAAGAGATATGAGCGAGAGGCTTTCTATCTTTCCAGGTCGCCTTTACTCTTTCTGTATCATACTCTTCACTTTTGGTAACCCTTGCGTGATGAACATCTAAAACCATCGGAATTTCTATCTTCTCACAAAGTTCTAAAACCTCATTCACCTTGTAATTGTGACAGTTCTCTAAAACTAAAATACTTTTTGTGTAATCATCTAAGGTTTTAAAAGTCTCGATAAACTTTTGGATTCCATCTTTTTTTCCAATATGTAAAACTAAATCACTTATTCCTGCTAACTTTGCAAAATCGGTTTGATTCTTCAAAATTTTCAAAGAGTTTTTTATCACACTTTCCGAATCACTATTTAAAACCACAAACTGATCTGGATGTATGATTAACCGAATCTTTGAACTCTGTTTTTTTATCTCTTTTAACTTTTTCAAAATCTCTTCATCTTTATTCCACTCCCAGCAGTCAGGATAAGGAATCACCGACGATGACACTCTGTATATGTAGCCTTTAAGTCTACAAAACCTTATCGTTTCTAAAGTATAATCAAGATTAAAAAGTGTAGCCTCTCTAACCTTTTCGAGATTGAAAGCCTTCAAAGATGCCACTCCTTTTTTCATCCCTTTTCCATCTAACATACAAACTAAGCCTAGCATTTCACCACCATCCTTTAGCAGTTTATACTAGGCTTACCCTTTAAATCTTTTCTATAATTTTCTTATTCAAACTCACCTTTCAAGAATTCACTCAAACTATGTTGAGAAGGTCTCTTAGATATCTGTTGAAGATAATTTTTATCTACTAACGAATCTAGATGTTTTTTTAGAGTCAATTTACTTTTTATTGGTAAATACTCTAAAATTTCAGAATCTTTCATATGAGATCTCTCTGCAAAAATATAACCTTGAACATATATTGATAAAATCTCACTTTCTATCTCTGTTAAACTACAATCTTTTATATACTGAAATGCAAATTCTAACTTCACTATATTTTGATTTAGCATCTCTATTATACTTTCTTGACCTTTCAAAATAAATTCCAACATACCTTTTACAAAAAATGTTACTTCTCCACAATTTCTAGGATTTGAAACATCTAAAAACAGCTTTGAATATCCATCTTTATCAGAAAATATTGCATACGAAAGAGAAAGTGCTGTAAAAACATCAGTTTTTCTTGCCAAATACATCGAAAATAGCAATCTTCCAAAACGTCCATTCCCATCGTAAAACGGATGAATATACTCTAAATAATAGTGAGCTATCGACGCTTTTACAAGACTTTGAATATCATTTTTATTCATAAATTTAACCAAATCTGTAATATGAGATATAATCATCTCTTCAGAAGTATCTCCTATATGAACGGTCTTCAATCCATTGCTTATATGGATTCGTCCTTTTCTAAACAACTTCCCATCCAATCTATTTTCGGGATTTTCCAAAATATCCTGAGAAAATATATATTCATACAAATCTTTAATCTCTTCTGGAGAGTCTATTCTCTCAATATTATTTTCTATTATTTGATTATATTTATTTATAATTCCAGAAAGTCTAGTTTTCTTTTTCGAATCCATACTTTCATAGACATCTTTCTTAGTAGTTCTTACTCCCTCTATTCCATTTGTTTTTATGATTTCATTAACCATAATCTCTCTGATACAAGAAACTCTTGCTATCATCGGTAAGTTTATAGACAATCTTTGAATCTCTGCACTCTGTCTATATATCTTCTCTTCTAAAAGTAATATATCCCCTATCGGTAAATAAAATAGATTAAACTTTTGATCCATAACTCTTTTTTCTTTTGAAATAGGAAAAATCTCTAATTCTGTTTTATATGCACATGGATTAGCTAATCTTTTTTCCAACTCTTCTGTTATATTTTGTTTTTTATAATATAACTTCAATAACTCTTCATACTTAGTCATATAAATCACCTTTTTTTTATTTTATAAATGATTATATCACATCTAAAGTATAAAAACATCAGTTTTTATACTTTAGATACTACTTGTAAAATTTATAAACTAAAATCTATACCCTAAATCTATAGCTAAAGTCTCTCTATCTCCAAATGAATAATCCACTAAAACTGTAAAACTATCATTTATTACTGTGAAAACTCCAACTGATGGTGTTAAATCCTCTAGCTCCATCTGAAATTGGTAATTTACTCCTTCTAAACCAGGAATTGGTCCTGATAATGAACTGTCTGTTTTTTGATAAGCTGCACCTACATATGGCGTTACCGAATACCCTTTATTACGGTAAACTACATAACCAAGTCTTCCTGCTGCTACCTCGGCACTCTTAGCTGCTACATCTCCATCCATCTCTATTCTTGTATATGTATACTGTAGTGATGAGAAAATTCTATTATATTCTCCCGCTATTAAAGCCCCTCCACCATACAACTTTCCTTCTGACTTGTATTCGATACTTTGTGGAACATATTCCGCTATTCCATCTCCAACCGCTCCTAAAATACCATCAATTACTGGTCTACCTGTGCTATCAAAATTAACATTAGCTCTTCCCAAATTAAATTTTGCTGTAGCCTCTAATTTTCCACCTATAGCATATAGATTTAAAAACGGTAACACAAAATAATCTACTTTAACTATTTGAACATCCGCATCCATCTTCAAATCTTCTGGCTCTAAAAAATCTACATTTGCGTTTAGTTTTTCTGTTATCTTTATCCCTGAAACACTAGCCTCTGTCAAGTTTCCTTTCTCAGTCTGCTTAACACCCATAACCGACACACCCCAACGGTTCATAGGATATGGAATCCCTCTCCAACTATCCTGCCCTAATACCAATTGTGGTAGTAAAAATAATAACCCCGTAACTCTTTTCATCTCTTCTCCCAGTATTTTTTTCTTAAAAAAAGCTAGGTGAGTGAGGCACCTAGCTAGTGATTACTTAGTATCCTTTTTTAGCAAGTAGTAAAAAAAGGGCAATAACGATTATAATTCTTTGCATTTAACGACTACACCCCCTTTCTAGGGTAAGTAACCACTGATACTAATTATATCATAACTACAAAAAATAGAAAAGAGCTAGTTTCTCACTCCTAGCTCTTTCCCATACAATGTAGTCATTAACATTGAATTATAATCGTTTATGTATTAATTATACTACTCTTTCTTCTAAAAATCAAATTTTTGTAAAAATCTTTTTATAACCTCTTTATAGTTATCCTGCATAGCTAAACAAGTCTCTTCTAAAAACCCCTTTTCCTCTTCATACTTAGATAATCCCCTGTAATAAAAGGCCTTGAAACTATCCTCAATTATAAATGGAACTACATTATTTCTTAAGCACTCTTTAAACATAATAGCCCTTCCAACTCTACCATTTCCATCTTGGAACGGATGAATCTTTTCAAATCTATAATGAAACTCTATAATATCTTTCAACTTTATCTCATCTATAGAGTTATAGTTAATCAAAAGCTTTCTCATCTCTTTTCCCACATCTTTTGGCTTAGTTGTCTCCTGCCCACCAACCTCATTTGGCAAAGTTTTATACTCTCCTACATTAAACCAATCTTTTCTTGAATCCTCTGTTCCTGATTTCAAAATTCTGTGATAATCTTTTATTAAATCTTCACTTAAAATATGGTCTACTCTATCTAATAAAGCATCAAAAAGACCAAAGTGGTTAGCTGTTTCAACTACATCATCTACATTTTGAGAATTTCCATTGGGTATGAGTGTATTTGTTTCAAAAATAAATCTTGTTTCATCCTCACTCAACCTACTTCCCTCTATTCTATTCGTATTATATGCAAATTTTATCTGCGTAAAATGATAAAGATTGCCTTTTAACTTCATATCTTTTTGTTCTTTCAATATTTGAGCTAATGTTTTCTCTTTCTTTTGACTTAACATATTAAAGACTTCATCTAAATTTTTATCTAAATACTGTGATAATTTTATTAGATTTTCAACTCTCATACTCTCTGGTTTTTCAATTGCTGTAACTAAGGTTGAGTATGGAATCCCCGTTTCTTTTGATACTTTGAGCAACGAAACTCCTTTTTCTTTTAAATATTCTCTAAAATTCATAAAACCACCTCAGCTACATTTTATCAAAATATCGTTAACTTTTCAAATATTAACGATATTTCGTTAATAAATTAAAAAAGAGAAAGGTCTCGGTTTCCTCTCTCTTTTTATAGTGTATCCACTTTTTCTAATCGTTAATTGAATTATAAACCTTTCTTAGACAAAAATCAACTAAAAAATAAAAAAGAGCTTGGCTCCCGTAGGATTACCAAGCTCAATCTACCTATTCAATTCAAATATACTCCTTCACATCCTCAATACCATTTAAAACTCTAGCTCCACCATCATATAGCGACTGCATCTCAAACTCTCCCGGAACACGTACAACTTCAGCTATAAAAGCCACCCGTTTCGTTATCTCCTCACAGATATAATCCGAATACGCCATTCCACCAGTTAAAATAATAGCATCGACACATCCCTCTGCAACAGCAGCAAGACCTCCTATCTCCTTAGCTATCTGATAACACATCGCATCTATAATTTTTTTAGCTTTTTCATCTCCACTTAAAACCCTGTCCATAACCTCTTTCACATTGTTAGTTCCTAGGTACGCAGAGATTCCACCATCCCCTTTTAGCCGTCGCAGTAAAAACTCCTTTGAGTGTTTACCAGCATAATACAGTTTAAAAAAATCTCCGATTGGTAGAGTCCCAGCACGCTCTGGAGTGAAGGGCCCATCTCCATCCAAAGCGTTATTCACATCTACGACCTCTCCATTTTTATGAAGCCCAACCGAAATTCCACCACCCATATGTACAGCTATAAAGGTATTGCTATTGTAATCGATCCCCATCTTCTTACAATAATTTTTTAGCACACCCTTTTGGTTTAAAGCGTGGAATACCGATCGACGAACCAGCTCAGGCATTCCTGACACCTTAGCTAGTTCACTCATCTCATCCACAACCACAGGGTCCACTATATACGATGGTATTTTAAACTCATCCGCTATCTTTTTAGCTAAAATACCACCTAAATTCGAAGCGTGCTTTCCATAAAACTCACTTCGTAAATCATCTATCATTTTTTCATTCACAGAATACGTTCCACTCTTTAGCGGTTTTAAAAGTCCACCCCTTCCAACAACCGCCTCTAAGCTCTCCCACTCTATCGGTAACTCTCTAATCAAAGAGTATCTATACTCCAACTCACCCTCGTAATCCAAAGTTTTCAAAAAACTACTCTCATGGTGTAACTCACGTTTTAACTTCTCAACTCCATTCCTAAAATATGCAATTTTCGTTGATGTCGATCCTGGATTGATAACTAAGATATTAAACTCTCTCATATTTCCTCTTCTCCCTAGTAGTTATTTTTTATATACTCTCTTCCAACCTGAAGAGCCTTTTCATTTATAGGTAAAAGATCAGCTTTTCTCTCTCCAAAAATCTTTAAAAACCCATGTAACACACTTTCATCTTTCAAACTCTTCGATATCTCTAAATACGCTCCTAACATAACCATATTAGCTACTTTTAAATTTGCACACTGCTCATGAGCTAAATCATTTGCTGGTATTTTATATATTTTTATATCCTCTCTATCACTCTCCTCTTTCACAAGAGATGAGTTCACCAAAAGAGTTCCATTTTCTAAAAGTGAGTCCTGAAACTTTTTCAGCGAGGGTAGATTCATAGCTATAAGAACTGTTGCGTTATTTGTTATAACTGGTGACCCGATGGGTTCATCTGAAAGTATCACCGAGCAGTTAGCTGTTCCCCCTCTCATCTCGGGTCCATAAGATGGTAACCATGAAACCTCTTTATTCTCTATCATTCCCGAGTATGCAAGAATCTGTCCCATCGACATAACCCCTTGCCCTCCAAAGCCTGAACATATTATGAAATCATCCATTTTTCCCCTCCTCACTTCTATCTTTGAAAACTCCTAGTGGGAATACATTCATCACACCATCCTTTAGCCATTTCAATGAATCTGCGGGTGTTTGTCCCCAGTTCGTTGGGCATGTCGATAGTATCTCAATCATAGAGAACCCTTTTCCTTCTAGTTGTAGTTGAAAGGCTTTCTTTATAGCTTTTTTTGTTTTTCTTATATTCACAGGGTCATGAACCGAGCATCTTTCAATGTAGTAACTTCCACTCAAAGTCGATAACATCTCAGACATATGCACTGGATACCCTTGAACCTCTGGGTCTCTTCCACTTTGGGATGTCGTTGTCTTCTGGTTTATTAGAGTTGTCGGTGCCATCTGACCACCTGTCATTCCATACGTTGTGTTATTTATAAAAATAGTTACGAACTTCTCTCCTCTAGCTGCTGCATGAACAATCTCTGCCGCTCCGATACTTGCTAAATCCCCATCCCCTTGATATGTGAATACAACTTTATCAGGCAACACTCTTTTGATTCCCGAAGCAACTGCTGGTGCTCTTCCATGAGAAGCCTCATGCATATCTGTGTTGAAATATTTGTAAGCTAAAACAGCACAACCAACCGGTGCTACTCCAACTGTATCCCCTATCACTCCTAGCTCCTCTAAAGTTTCAGCTACCAACTTATGAACAATTCCATGTGTACACCCAGGGCAATAGTGGGTAGGTACATCTGTCAATCCTGCACTTCTTTTATAGATACTTTCCATACTTACCTCCCCATTATCTCTTTCACTTTTTTAATTATATCCTCTGGAGTTGGAACCATTCCACCCGTTCTACCATAAAAATGAACTGGCTTTCGTCCCTCGTTTCCAAGCCGAACGTCCTCTATCATCTGCCCCATACTCATCTCAACCACAAGGATGTTTTTCACTCTCTCACTCAGATTTTTTACATCCTCATAAGGGAAAGGCCAAACCGTTATAGGTCGTATAAGCCCAGCTTTTATTCCATCTTTTTCCAAGCTCTTAATAACATTCTTAGCTATACGAGCCGTTGTTCCATAAGCTACTAAAACTATCTCGGCATCCTCTAAGCCTATAGTTTCCGACATCACCTCATTCTCTTTTATGGCGTCAAACTTTCTAAACAGTTTCTCACAGTGTAACTCTAACTCCTCTGGCTTTAAGTAAAGTGAGTTTATAATATTTGGAGTACGTTCGCCCTTTGTTGTCGTTGTCGCCCAGCTCTTATCAAACTCCTTTCTCTCTGGGTTTTCATTTAACTCCACAGGCTCCATAACTTGACCAATCATCCCATCGACTAACAGCATAACTGGAGTTCTATATTGATCAGCTACGTCGAACCCTTTTCCTATTAAATCGACAGCTTCTTGGACAGTTGCCGGAGCATAAACAGGCATGTAGTAGTCACCATTTCCTCCTCCACGAGTGGCTTGGAAATAATCAGCTTGAGATGGTTGAATCCCTCCTAATCCAGGTCCACCCCTTGTCACATTTATAACCACGCAAGGTAGCTCAGCTCCAGCTATATACGATAGCCCCTCCTGCTTTAACGCCATCCCTGGAGATGAAGATGAGGTCATAACTCTAGCTCCACATCCCGCTGCACCATAAACCATATTTATAGCCGAAACCTCAGACTCAGCTTGTATAAAAGATCCACCAACCTTTGGAAGCTCCCTTGACATATACTCAGGAATCTCATTTTGTGGTGTTATCGGGTATCCGAAGAAAAATCTGCAACCAGCATTTATAGCTGCTGCACTCATCGCTTCATTCCCTTTCATTAGCTTTTTTGCCATAAAACTCCTCCTTAAATCTTATCTATACTTATAACTGAATCTGGGCACATCATAGCACAGTTCGTGCAACCAACACATTTCTCCTCATCTGTTACATGCGACACATTGTATCCCTTAGAGTTCATCTCATCCATATTCAGATGCACAATTTTCATTGGGCAGAACAGGGTGCAAAGCCCACACCCTTTACACCGCTCTTTATTAAAACTCACCTTAAATTTAGCCAAAACCGACACCTCCTAAATAACTGATGCTAACACTATTGATAAAAACTTACTCTCTTCACTGTCAGCTCTTGATGTTATAACAATTGGAATTTTTGCTCCAACTAAAATCCCCGCTGTTTCACTTTTCGTTAAGTAACATAAGCTCTTGTAAAATATATTTCCAGCTTCTATATTTGGCATTATAAGTATATCCGCATCCCCTTGAATCTTTCCAGCTATACCTTTAATCTCCGCCGATCTCTTCGATAAAGCATTATCTAAGGCAAGTGGTCCCTCAACTATAAATC
This sequence comes from Cetobacterium sp. ZOR0034, assembly GCF_000799075.1. Taxonomy (NCBI): domain Bacteria; kingdom Fusobacteriati; phylum Fusobacteriota; class Fusobacteriia; order Fusobacteriales; family Fusobacteriaceae; genus Cetobacterium; species Cetobacterium sp. ZOR0034. Next base: position 10,097 of record NZ_JTLI01000043.1, on the reverse strand, counting down.
TTTCATCCTCTGCTAATTTTTTTGTAATAGCATGGGCATCCAATGTCGCTATCATCTTTTTTGATACGCTTTCCTTTGCTGCTAACAGAGCTATCTTAGGTGTTCTTAGATGTAAAGCACTCCATACCGAATAGCAGTTCTCTATTATTTTCATCTTAGCCTCTGCATCTGGAAGTATATTCATAGCTGCATCTCCAAAAGCTATAACTCTATCTATTGCGTCTAGCTCTGCCACTGTCACATGAGAGAAAAATATATCCCCGTTCTCAGATTTTGATAGCTCCTCTTTTCTGTTCAAAATAGCTTTCAATATAATTGATGTATCAACTAGACCCTTTACCAAAAAATCTCCCGCTCCACTCAAAATACTTTGGACAGCTATCTCGCTACATCTCTCCTTTCCATCTCCATGAACAATTTGAAAATCATCCAAGTTAGCTCCATTTTTCAATAGATGTTTAACAATCTCCTCTCTATCACCTATTAAAATCGGTGAGGTGATTATGTCCTCTCTTTTAGCTCTAAGAATCGCCTTCAAAAGTTCATCCTCATGAGCACAAACAACAACTGGAACTCTTTTTATATGAGTCTCTTTACATCTTTCTAATAGTTCAGAAAAAAAATTCATATGACCTCCAAATCCTTTTTATCTTTTCACATAGCTCGGTTTCATATTTTTGACACTTTTTATTCTCTCTTCAGCAAACTGCATAGCTGCTATATTTACAGGTATATCCTCTGTTTTAGCTATCTCAAAAATCTGTAACAACCTGTCATATATAGCTTTTACATCCGCTGTTGCTGCATCTTTATTGTAACCTTTTAGCTCATGATAAACATTGATTAGTCCTCCACCGTTTGCAACGAAATCTGGTGCGTATAAAATACCCTTCTCTTTCAATTGAGCTCCATGCTCTTCACCTTTCAATACATTGTTAGATGTTCCTGCAACTATTGAACACTTCAGTTGTGCTATAGTCTCATCATTTATAACTCCACCTAAAGCACAAGGTGAGAATACATCTACGTCTAAACCATATATCTCCTCGGGTTTAACAAACTCTACCTCTGGATGCTCTTTTTTCATTCTTTCAATATACGTTTCATTTATCTCTGTGAAGTAGATTTTTTTTGCTTTGTCACCATGCTCGTTATCACCTAAAAGATATTTAATTAAGTAGTAACCTGTCTGTCCTGCTCCTTGAACCGAGAATGTTTTTCCTGCTATAGTTGGATCTCCAAATTTCACTTTTAAAGCTGCTCTTATTGAATATAATGCCCCCAGAGCTGTGAACGGTGATGGATTTCCACTTTTTCCATGTAACCCAACAACATGATCGGTCTCCATAGCCACAAATCCCATATCCGATGTACTCGTATTTACATCCTCAGCTGTTATATATCTTCCATTTAAACTTTGAACAAATCTTCCTAACTCTCTAAAATATGCTTCACTTTTTACTTTTTTTGGATCTCCTATTAAAACTGTTTTTCCTCCACCTAAGTTCAGCCCAGCAACAGCTGCCTTATATGTCATTCCCCTAGATAATCTGATAACATCTAACAGAGCCTCCTCCTCTGTTTTATAGTTCCAAAGTCTTGTACCCCCTAAAGCTGGTCCTAAATCCGTGTTATGAATAGCAGTTATACCTTTTAAGCCTGTATTTTTATCGTAGAAATATACTACCTGCTCATGATCAAACTCTTCCATAAATTCAAACGTCTTTAATTTCTTCATAAAAAAATCCCTCCTTTAGTCTAAAACAATTCCAAAAGTGATTAAAACATATTTTTTTCGAAGCCTTTCCTTAATATCTCTATATACTACACGACTGAATAAAAAGTCAAATTTTTTTGAATAGTTTTTTAGAAAATACCATTTCTGTGGTAATCTCTTACTATTAAAAAGGAAAAAAGGAAATGAGAAATTTTTTTAGAATATTAGAGCAGAATGAATTATTTTTTATAGGAGATGAGACTTATGGGAATTTTTACATGGATTATCCTTGGAATTCTTGCTGGTGCTCTTGCTAAATGGATAATGCCCGGAGAACAAGGTGGCGGAATTTTAGCGACTATGGTTTTAGGAATTGTTGGTGCCTTTGTTGGTGGTTATCTTGGTAAACTTATTGGAATAGGTTCTGTTCAAGGATTAAACTTTGGTAGCATTTTTACTGCTGCTGCAGGTGCTTTGGTTGTTTTATTTATCTACTCAAAGATAAATACTAAAAAATAGCTTTATCAAAAATTACAAATAAAAAGAGAGACTATCCTCCCAAAGTCTCTCTTTTTATTTTCTTTTTTTTTAATTCTACATACTTCCTATTATATTTAAAAACCAACCTGAGGTTTTATAGTCCTCCTCTCCTAATGAATCCTTGAATCCAGAGAAGTTATATCCCCCTCCAAGTTTCATATTTTTATCCAGATTCTTATAAATACCAAAGATTGCACCATTCAGAACATCCTCATTTGCACGGTCTAAAAGCCATTGATACTGACCATAAACTTCCCAACTATTCATAACCGTATAGTTAGCCTTGAACCCTAGCATATAAAGATCGTTCAGATAGGTATTTTTCTCTCGTCTATATCCATTTTTCATAGATAGATCAAGTCTTCTTGTGGGTGAGTAAACTGTTTCAAACTCAGCTATATAAGCACTGAAATCCTTTGTAGCTTTTGTATCCTTATCTAAAATCATCGTATATCTAGATAGATAGTTCAATCTATCGTTATAGATTGGTCTATATGCTAAACCTACACTGCTCTCGAGATATCTATTCTCATAGCTATCATCTGTGAATGAGTAGTTCAGTTTTCCAGCGAAAGTATACTCCTTACTGTATCTATAGGTAAATGAGTTTGTAGTAAGATACTGCTCAATCTCCTCATCCCCTCTCTCTGAACGATACTCCACACGATTTTTCAAAGTTAGCCTCTCAGATTCAGATCTCAAATATAGTGAGATTCCACGACGGTCACTCTTCTCATCATTTGGTAAAATTACCTCACCATATTGGATAGCTCCTCCAATTGTAACCCCACGTCTTAAATCATAATCAATTCCATATCCTTGAAGAGATGCCTCTTTTCCACGCTCTTTTATAAATTGATTCTCTTGATAAAGGCTTGTACGCTCTCCAACTCTTGCTCTTTGTCCAACTGTATATCTATCTCGACTTATCTCTCCATCCGAACTATATCCCGAATATATATTGTAGTTATCATAAAGTTGATAATCTCCTCCCAACTCGAAATAGTTTCCAGACTCGCCAAAAGAGGTACGACCATTCACTTTAAATCTATCGTTGACTCTTTTTTCAGCTCCGAGCGAGATAGCGTTACTGATTCCAGCTTTAATCTCACTATATATCTTTGTGCTTTCATTTAAAATATACTCTAACTTTGCACTACTGACAGTTCCACTTTCACGTTCCTCGCCCCACTTCATCTCATCGACATATTGAAACTTGAGGTAGCTTTTCAATCTTTCTGAATGAGTATAAGCTAATTCTCCTCCAAAGGTTTGATAAAATCTATCCTCTAAATCTGAAGCGAAAGAGTAACCCCGCTCTTTTCTCTCATACCAAGCTTTGAATTCAGCTTCCTCTAAAAGTTTTACAGCTCCTGTGATACGATAAGCGTTTCCAGTTATCTTATCATCATCTCGTCCGACGCTTTGAAACGTCAATCCACCATCAAAAGATAGATGGTTATTTATATTTGAAACACCCTCACTCTGACTGAACTCTCCTTTTATATAGTTACCTTTTTCATCGTGAAGTTTTATCTCTACACCTTTCAAATCGTAACTCTCTTTTCCACGACTCTCATGGATAGCTGTCACTCCAACTTGAACATTTTCATTTATATCCTTTACAGTTTTAACTCCATAGTTTGAAGAGTCTGAAATCTCTCCATCCTTTGGAAGGTAGCTATAATCTGCAACAAGGTAAGCGTAGTAATCAGTCGAACTTCCACCGCTTAAAGGTGTTGTCAAGATAACTCTTCCAATAAATGGATCTATCTCATAGTCACGTCCCTCTTGAAGATATATAATCTTTTCTACAACATAGGTGTCAGCATCCACAACTTTTATCCAAATCTTTTGGCTACCTTTTAATATATCTCCATTTTTTAGGAAATATAAACTACCACCAGTTCCTAAAAACTCATCATGACCATACATCGTATTTGGGGTACTCGCAAAAACTTTGACATTTATATCATCCTCTTTATACTCACCCTTAAATCCGTATAGCTCTTTGTTATAATCCATAAAACGTGTTCCTGTAAAACCTGTTTCATACGTTCCCCAAAGTAAGCTTGAATCTTTATGTTCAAACTTTAGGTAGATTTTTCCCTTTGTGTTAACCTCTTTTCTGATTTTAGAATCATCGCCATAAGTTGGATAGTAAACATAATCATCGTCAGTAACTCTCTCTAAAAGGGTCTGATTTTTTCTATCCTTTGTATCAAAATGCAAAGTTAGCTTATAGTCCCCATAGCTCGCCTTTCCAAAATATGTTGCCCTTGGAGTATCACTATCTTTTCCAACATAGGCATCTACAAAACCTGTCCCAGAATAGTTTAACTTTATATCACTCGAATCCGCTTCAATCTCCTCTGTGAATTTTTCAACCTCTTCAACTTTTTCAGGGGTTTGAACTATAAAGTTAAATTTTGTCAAAGAGTATGGTGTGATTCTTTTTATCATCGGATTTTCACTTTTTACAACGCTTCCAGATGGAAGGCTATTCTCATCCAATTTCAAAAGAAAATTCTCTCCAAAAGTTTTATCTACCCACTGATCCGGCAGATGAAACCGCCCCTCATCATCAGCTTGAACAACTATTCCTGCTGGTGTATAAACAACAGCATATGGAATCCCTCTATCTGTTTTTTCATCCACAACTTTTCCTATAATTGTTGCTGTATTCAGTAAAGAATCCCCTTTTACCTCTACACTTGTTTCACCTATATTTGAGATTTTATTATTTCTTCTTGTAACCGAACTTTGAAAACTATTTTTTCCTACACTCGCTCCAACAGTTGCTTTCATATAGAAAGTCTTACTATATTTCTGGTCTGGTGCTAAAGAAAATTTTTCAAACTCCTCCTCTAGATGTCTAAAACCCCTTGGTGTTATATTTTTTAAAGAAAGATTTTCATAGGTTTGGTTATCTCGATTTTCAACATTCACAGTAAAACCCACAACCTCACCTATCTTTATCTCGCTCTTTGTCGATGTCAACTTCACACGAATCCCCTGCTCAACTCTCTCCTCCTCTGAATACTCAGAGATTGGTTTTAGAAATATCGTTTGATCATCAGTTGTACCACCTGCAACCTTAGCCTTACTCTCTATAACTCCGATAGCATCTTTGTCTATATCCGCCTCTATCAAAAACTGTATCCATACTCCTGGACCTATATCTACCTTTGTGTTTAAATCCTCTCGACCTGAAACCTCATTTTTCAAGTATGTATACTGTTTAAATCTCGAAGATTCATCACGTGGTCCTAGATATGTCACCTTCCAGTTAGAGAAAGCTCTACCATAACGCTTTCCCTCTTTTTCAGTTGTAACCTCTGACAGTAAATCCTCTATTGGAATATATCGTCCATATCCATCACCAGTATTTTTGATAGTAAGCATATATTTCAATTTATCTCCGGGTTTATAAACTCCATTCTCTGGTTCTAAAAGTGTCTTTTCACCTTTTATAGAACCACTCACACTGCTCAATCCCTCAGATGTTTTGCTACTACCGTTCACCTTGAATACCAGCCCACTCAAACTTCCAAGAGCCTTATCAGATACTATAGCTGAAATCTGAAATACAATACTACTCTTTGGAGCAAAATCTATATTTTTTCGTATGTGATTTATATTGTCTCCCATCTCAGATGTTATAACCGTTCTTGGATCGCTACTCTGTATAGAGATATCTATATTTTCTAAAACCTTCTCTTTTACATCCGAGCCTGCAACTAAAGCCTTCACATCCTCAAGATTACTCTCTACAAAAATATCACTTAGAAATCCCTCTCCAATATTTTTTAGGTGAATCTCATATGTCACCATATCTCCAGGTTTATACTTTAAAGTTCCATTCATTAGCTTTCCATTCACACTCTTTAAAGTGTTTGTAAACTCAACTTTTCCCGGAAGAGCGGTCACTTCACTCTTTTTCACCACTTCACCATAAGTTGAATCCACCTGTATACTCTCAAAAATACTGTTTTTAGTTACCCCTTTAAAGACATATTTGAACTCCTCACCGGGGTATATAACTGGTAAACGCTCTATCTCTTCAACATTTCTAAATGGGTTTACATCTCTATTTTTAAGTCCAGACTGTTTTACCTTTGCCTCAGCTATACCCAATTTGTAAGGAATCCCATAGGCTGTTCCAAGTCCTTCATTTTTCAGAGTGACACTGTATTCGATAGTTTCTCCAGGTTTGTAGCTCTCTTTCGAAACTGAAAACGAGTGTGATACCTCACTTTTCAACATCTTCGATTCTATATCTCCTTTTACAATATCTCCTACAGCCTCTCTACTTACCTTTCCTAAAACCCTATATTCTACATATCCTCCTGGTAGTAAACGAGCTCCCTCTCCTCTTTCTAAAGAACTTTTCGTATCGGTACTTATAAATGCAAAAATCTGATCTCCACTGTGAGATTTTGTTTTAATCTCATCTATATTGGGGTCTAAGTCGTAATCTTTCAAAATCCCTTTTCCTTTGTTCTCTATTCTGAAAAGATACTCTATATATCCCCCCGGTGTGTAGCCCTCTAATTTTTTCTTACCCGTTTTATCCAAATATCTCTCAACTTTTTGAACTACATTTGCTTCAGGTGAATATGATTTTATTTTATTACTGTATGTATGACTATTAATCAAAACATCCAAATATATATCTCCAACTAGAAATTCAGATATAGTGACAGAGTATTTTTTTACAACTCTCTTTCCCGCTCCAATGTTTACCTTTTCATTTATATCTTGGGCATTGAAAAAAGCTGGTGACATCTCTTCATTCCAATCTCGAGCCTCACTCTTTTTCATTAGAGCTTGAATTGAAGTATCTTTTGAATTTCCTAAACCACTATTCTCTATCTCTATCTCGTAGGTATAAAGTCTTCCCGGAGAATAGTTCGAAGAGTTCAAAAACTTAGCTTTTATATTAGCAGGTGGACTTTTTATTTTTAAATCTTTGTATACCACATCTCCTAAAACACCTTCGTTCACACGCCCTTTAATCTCATAAATCAATCTCTCACCATTTTTTATATCCACACCTGTACCCGAGGTTTTTTGATTCGTTTTAATCTCAATATCTTTTAAAAATGGTTCATCTTTTCCACTCAAAGTTGGAACTAAAATATCCTGTATATGTTCATCTATAACATAGTTATTCAGATATCCCGGTCCATCTGGTTCTACTATCAATCTATAAGTTAGATAGTCTCCTAAAGAGTAGGTTTCAGAATCCACCTCTCTTTTTATCTTTGGTTTTGAACCTAAAACCTCATTTTCATATCGTAATTTTTCAGATATCTGTTCGCCTTCGTAGATTGTAACCTCATTTTTTAAAACCTGATGAAGAAGCTTTTTATCTGGTTTTGCAATAATCCTATACCTTATGACCTCATTTGGATGCAACTCTGAAATTATTTCATCTAAGCTATCTCTATACCCACTGCTGATTTTTTCATCCTCTTTATATATCTCCCAAGATGTGAAAGCAGCCCCCTCTATATCTAAAAAGTTTTCACCGTTATTGGCTAAAACTCCTTTTACCTCATTTAAATCATTTTTTATTTTAACATCCCTTTTAATGTTCTTACTGTAGTTTTCAATAACTATATCGTAAGTGAACTCTTTTAAAGGGTCTATATCCTTAGCATAAAGAGCCTCTAGTAGAGCTATTAAGATTATTGAAATTTTAAATAAAAATAGTAGTTTTCTCATACTCTGCTCCTTCTTGTTTAGTATACTTAGTATAACATTTTTGTAAGAAAAAATAAAAAAAAGATGTAGCTAAACTACATCTTTTAATAGAAAAACTATTCTCTTTTCTTTTAGGCTGCTGATTTCGATCTCTTTTTATTCTCTAATACATCGAATAAAACTTGTAGCATAAAGATTGCTATCAACGAGTAGTTTATACCTTTTCCAGCCACTCCGATTGCTCCAAGTAAAATTAATGATAACAGTTGAATTCCTAAGTATTTAACTCCAATCATCCAAGCTGAGAACAGTGGGAATGAAATCTCTCCATTGTTTGTAATCTCATTTTTAAGATCCTCTTTATCCCAAACAAATCCAATGAATACACAAAGCAGTAACCCTCCAACTGGAAGTAAAATATTATCTGTTAAGTATCCTAAGAAATCAAAGAAGTTCATTCCAAAGAATACATTTAATTCCGCCATTGGTCCAAACGAGTGTGAGTTTGGAATTGCAAATCCTGCTATTAAAGCACTTACTAAAACTGTAGCTTTCTTTCTATCTAACTTCATTTGATCCACAACAAACGATACTACAACCTCTAATAAAGAGATAGTTGATGTAAGTGCAGCAAATAAAACTAGTAGGAAGAATATAATTCCAAAGATATTACCAAAAGGCATTGAAGCAAATACTTTTGGTAAAGTTATAAAGATTAATCCTGGTCCAGCTGTTGGCTCTAAACCGAATGAGAAAACTGCTGGTAGGATGGCAAGTCCTGCTAATAAAGCAATCAGTGTATCTAGCACTGGGATACAGAACGCACTTTTTACAAGGTTCGTATCCTTAGGTAAGTAACTACCATAAGTTATCATGGCACCCATACCTAAACTTAGTGAGAAAAATACCTGTCCTAAAGCTGCAATTACAACTGAAGGAGTTATCTGTGAGAAATCAGGCTTAAGGAAATATTTAATTCCTTCCATGGCATTTGGAAGAGTTACTGATCTTGCTACAATAACTAACATAAATATAAACAACACAGGCATCATTATTTTACTTGCTTTTTCAATTCCACCAGATACACCTTTTAAAACAATTAATGCCGTTACAATTACTACAATGAAGCTATATATTATAGGTGAAGTTCCAGACGAAATAAAGTTTCCGAATGTCGTCACTGGATCCTCTGTTAATCCCCCTCTAATAAACATACCGATATATTTTACAATCCACCCAGCGATAACTACATAGTACGAGTAGATAATGAAACAACATAAAATTCCAAATATTCCTACGAATCCCCAACCTTTTTTAATATTGTTATATGAACCAAAGGCATCTGATTTTCCTCTTCTACCTATAGCCATCTCTCCTAGCATTAAAGAGAATCCTAATATTACTATTAGTGATAGATAAACTAGCACAAACGCTCCTCCACCATTCTTTCCTGCTAAGTAAGGAAACTTCCATAAATTTCCAAGTCCTATAGCTGATCCTGCAGCTGCTAATACAAATCCTACACTTGATCCCCAATTACCTCTTTCGTTACTCATAATTATCACCGTCCTTTTTGAAAATTAATTTTTATTTTTAAGAATAATAACACATAAAAAAATAAAATACAACAGTTTTTTTACTAAAATTTAGTACTTTTGTTCTGTGTAAAAGAACTTTAATAAAATAAAATACTTTAGTACTAAAAATAAAGACATTTTAACTGTCTTTTTACAGTTGACACTTTGCACAATTCTGTAGTATACTATCACTAATAAAACGGAGCCTAAGGCCGATGGCGAAGATGTTTGTAATATATGAAGTGTTGTGAAGCTGCCATAACAATACGCTAACTTAAACTTATTTTTGAGAATTTAAGTATTTAGCTATTTAGGCATACCCTTCGGTATGCCTTTTATTTTTTGAAATATATTACTTTTTTTTAGGCGTACATAATTTTTTAGGAGGAAATTTACAATGAAGAAAAAAATCAGAATACCTGATACCTATGTCATTATCTTTTTCGTAGTTATTTTCGCTGCTATACTGACGTATCTTATACCAGTTGGAAGCTTTACTATGGAAAAAATTCAATATGCTACTGAAGCTGGTATGAAAACTAGAACAGTTCCTG
>NZ_JTLI01000042.1 GCF_000799075.1 Cetobacterium sp. ZOR0034 | reverse complement strand
CTGATATTATACAACGTTATGAAGGGAAAAGAAAAGCAGCTCACGTCATTTTTGTGAGCTGCTATTTTTTATTATTTTAGGAAGTATGTTTATTAATTCTGTTGGAGTTACAGAATGATAAGAGTTTGAAAAAAAATCTCCAGCTGAACCATGGAAAAATGTAGATAAAAGTACAGCATCCAAAGAAGAGTATTTTTGACTAATAAAACTTCCAATCATTCCACTTAAAATATCTCCCATACCTCCGTTAGCCATAACACTATTTCCAGTTGTATTTATAAAAAATTTATCTCCTTCTACTATCAGAGTTCTATGATCTTTTAAAATCAAAATGCAATTGTAATTTTTACTGAACTCTTTCCCGATTTCTATTCGATTAGATTTTATATACTCTATATCCAAATCTGTCATCCTAGAAAATTCTCCGTAATGAGGAGTCAAAATTGTTGGGTGATGTCTGGTTTTCAAAATATTCAAATTATTATTTTTACACAAAATAGAAATTCCATCTGCATCTATAATTATAGGTTTTTTATAATTTACTAATAGAGCTTTTAAGAGTTGTTCATTTTTATCATTTATACCAAATCCACATCCAAAAACAATGCTTGAATATTTATCTAAAATTTCTAAAATATTAATCTCATCTAAATCTATTAACATAACCTCATTTAATTTTACCGAGAAAATATCAAAAGTTTCTTTATAGCTTCCTAAAGTTGTAAGACCCGAACCAGATTTTACAGCTCCCATACTAGAAAAAAATCCAGCTCCAACCATCCCTTTGCTTCCACACAAAATTAAAGTATGACCAAAATCTCCTTTATACTCATCACCTTTCCGAGGAGTAAATATATTGTTTATTAAATCAGAATCAATAAAGTGCATAAAACCTCCTAAAATTATTTCTAATAATTTTTATTTATGATTTATAAAAAGAAAACTACATATAATGTTAATTATATGTAGTTTTATAGCGAAAATAACAATTATTTTTATTAAAATTATTTATATAAATATGTAATTATTAATTTTTAAGGATTTTAGATATCATCATCCATACTTTGTACAGGTATTTTATCAAGCACCCTTTTTTCGATAAGTGATTTTGCATTTATATAAACCTCTGTAACTTTTGTATCAGAATGCCCTAAAAAATCTCTTATCTCTATAAGATCTGCTCCATTTAATGAAAGTTCTGTTGCAATTGCATGACGAATGTTATGAGGACTGATATCTTTATTGATAACAGTTCCCATTTCTTGAATAACATTATACAACCCTCTATAAGAAAGAGGTTTATTTTTTTCGAAAGAGCTATAAAAAAGATACTGTTCTTCTAAACTCTCCTCATCTACTCCATAAACATTAGTCAAATAATTTTTGTAGTCATCTATCTTTTTTATCAAAAAATTGTGTAGTGGTTTATACTGTTCTCTTCCACTTTTTGTTTTTTCTAATTTAACAAAATACTCACCATTTCTTTTTAAGATATGTTTGAATTGTAAAGAGAGTAACTCTTGACTTCTCATTCCTGTATAGAAAAGTGTATGTAAAATCAATGTGTTTCTATACTCCTTTTCTCCATTAATTTTATAATTTTTTAAAATCTCTTTAATATCATCAAATGAAACTTTTAATATGTTATCTAAATTTCGACTTGTTTTAAATAGACCAATATACTTAAATGGATTTTCATATCCATTTTTTTCTAACTCTCTATAAAGAGACTTTAAAGATGAGATAACTTTATTTACAGATGTTTTCTTCATATCTCTTTCATTTATAAGATGAGACAGATAATCTTCAATATCACCTTTTTCAATTCCTGTCATAAGCTCAATTATCTCATCACCTTCTATTGGTGAGTCACCATCATATACATATGTCAAAAAGTCCTTTAAATAAAAAAAGTAATCCTTCATTGTTTTAGGAGATTTATAGATTTCAAATATACTTTTCTTTTCCTCTTTTGGTTTTCTTTTTCTACGTTGGGTACTTATTTCATGTTTTTCTTTAATTATTATCTCGTTCATTATCCCCTCCTAAAAAGGCCTATCATTTTTTTTATGGAAAATTATATTATATCATCTCTTTCGATCTCTCTAACCTCACATGGAACCATATCATCAAGAGTTAATTTCCCAAAAGTTTCTCTTTTAAGATATAGCACTTCATTTCCAACTGCTTTTAACATTTTTTTCACCTGATGGAATTTTCCCTCTTTTATGTTAAGAAGAATCTCTTTAGAGTGAACTACTTCAACTTTTGCAGGTTGAGTTGTATATCCACCGATATCAACTCCTGTTTCTAGTTGAGAAATCTCTCCCTCTCCAATCTCATCTCTTAAAACTACACGGTATATTTTATCTACATGCTTTTTAGGAGATGTTACTTCATGAGCCAATTTTCCATCATTAGTAAACATTAGCAATCCTTCTGTATCTTTGTCTAATCTACCTACAGGGAATAGATCTTTTTTATTTACCCAATCAGGCAGTAAATCCATAACAGTTTTTTCTTTTTTATCCTCTGTTGCAGTAATATAACCATCTATTTTATAAAGTTTATAGTATCTGAACTCTTTATATATAACTCTTCTTCCGTTATATTCAACAACACTATTTTTTTCATCTACACTTTTGTTATTATCTTTACATATAGCACCATCTATTGTTATTAAAGCAGAAGATATCATTTTTTTTACTTCACTTCTACTTCCTATTCCACATTCAACTAAAAATTTATCTAATCTCAATTTTGTTCCTCCTGATATTGTTATATTATAATTATAATTCTTAAAAAATATAAAATCAAGTTTTAAATATTTTAAATATTTTTAATGTATTAAAATATAAGGTTGTGTTTTAATAAAACTTTTAAAATACAAATTACAAAACTATAGAAATAATTATTTTTTCGATTTTTTTATTTGTTCACTAATAAGAAATGTGCTATAATAGCTTTGTAAATACAATATTTTATCAAAGGAGATACTGACATGGTAGATTTTAAAAAAATAGATATTTTAATGGAGCATATAGAAAACGGAACTATTCCAGAAAATAAAACATTTAATGAGTTCGCACTAGAGTTTTATCTAGAAACAAGAACATTAACTCTTTCAAAATATTTAAGACTTAAAGATAGAACTTCAAAAATGCCTAAAATTATGAATACTAAAAAAGCTGGTGAAATTATTTTTGAAACTGAAAAAAATGATGAGGTAAGATCTTTTCTTTCTAGAAAAGGTTTTAAGCAGTTACCTGAATTAAATTATACTGCTGTTATGCTACTTAGAAAAGTAGATCTTTTGACTAACTGGCAAAAAATTGTATTTTTCTTTGAAGGTGGAAGAACTATACAAGAGATAAATAGTTCTCTAAAGAAGGAACTTTTACCTATGGAAATAGAAAAACTTGAAAAGTTTATAAAGGATGAATTACGTTTAAATGATCAGGAGTTAAACTGGCTTTTAGGTAAAATTGAAAAAATTGAAAAAGATAAAGCTTTAGCTAAAGCAGTAAAAAAACTGACAAGATAAAATTTATAAAGCCACACTATTAAAACTAATTCTTTAGTAATAGTGCGGCTTTTTATTTAGACATTATATTAATCTATTAAACTTCTAAGTAACTCAATCTCTTTTTTCCAAATAGTTTCATCTATAGTTTCCATAACGATAGGTATATTTCTAAATCTATCATCATTCATGAATCTTTTGAAAAAATTCATACCTATTGTTCCCTCTCCTATACTATGATGTCTATCTTTTTTACTTCCAACTCCAAACATAGAATCATTAAGATGAACTCCTTTTAAATACTTAAACCCTACTATATTTTCAAAAGCTTCCATTGTAGAGTCATACTCTTCATCTGTTGAAAGAGGATAACCTGCAGCTATTGTATGGCAAGTATCTAAACAAACAGCTATTCTGCTCTTATCTTCTATTAAAGATATTATATCTCTTAAGTGTTCAAATTTATATCCCATATTAGAACCTTGTCCAGCTGTATTTTCTAACACTACTATTACGTTAGGAACAACTTTATGTGCTTCATTTATTGATTGAGCAATTAGCTTTATACATTCATCTTCACTTACCTCTTTCAGATGACTCCCTGGATGAGTATTTAAATATATCAATCCCAATTGATTAACTCTTTGCATCTCATCTATAAAAGCATTCAATGATTTCTCTCTTTTTTCAGGATCTGGACTACCTAGGTTTATCAGATAACCATCATGTGGAAGAATCTGTTCTGGTAAAAACTTATATCTTCTCATAGTATCTTTAAAAGCTAAAATTTCATCCTCTGTATATTGTTTTGCATCCCATCTTCTTTGATTTTTCACAAACATACCAAATCCATTCGCATCTATATCCATAGCATTTTTAAATGCATTAACTACTCCACCTTGTATAGAAACATGTGCACCCAAGTATGTATTTTTAATTTTTTCCTCTCTAGTCATAACTACACCTCTATATTTATATCTTTTTACATATAGTATAACACAAAGTATACTTTTTGAATAGAGTTTGAATATTGAATAAAACTATTGAAATACTCTCTATAACATTATAAAATAAAGTATCAAGGTTTTTAGGAGGAAAGATGATTAAAGTACTTTCATGTTCAAAAGAGAAAGATAACTGGTTAATAGAGGTTGAAACTCATGATCTATACATAGATGGAAAAGGTGGGCAAATAGGTGATCAAGGTTTTATAGGTGATACTAAGATTATAACTGTTCTTGATGATAAAAAAATTATAGTTGAAGGAGAGTTAGCAGCAGGAGAGTATACATATAGTGTAGATAAAAATAGAGTTTTTGATATTGGGGTTCAACATACAGCTCAACATCTTTTTTCTGCAGTTGCTTATAACGATTACTCTTTAAATACTGTTGGATTTAGAATGACTGAAACTTATACAACCGTAGATTTAGATTCAAAAGATTTAGATGAAAACTTCGTAGATGAATTAGAGAAAAAAATTAATGACTACATAGGAGAGGGGAAAAGTATTCTAGAGAAAGTTGTAACCAGAGATGAGGCCAATGAGATAGATACATTCAGAAAAAAAATTAGTGAGAAAGTTATAGGTGACGTTAGAATCATATCTATTGATGGATTAGATACAAGTGCTTGTGCTGGATATCATGTAAAAAACATATCTGAAATAAGAATATTTAAAATAATCAATTTTGAAAAAATAAAAGGTAATTATACTAGATTTTATTTCTTGGCTGGAGAGAGAGCTATAAATGATTTTGTTTTCAAAAATAAGGTAATAAAAGAGTTAAATAAAGTTTTTAGTTGTAGAGATAACGAGATTCTTTCTATGATTGATAAATTCAATTCTGAAAGAAAAGAAAATGAAAGCAAGATAAGAGATTTAAGTGCCAAGTATTGCGAACTTTTAGCTCCTTCCATCATAAATGAAAGTATTGAAAAGAATGAAACGAAATATATTGTATATAAAGATGATAAACATATAATTGAAAATTTGAACAAAATAATACCTGATAAATATGTTTTTATTGGACTTTGGGAAAATGGCGGAGTTATTTCAAGTAAATCTATTGACTGTGGAGAATTATTAAAGAAGTTTTCTAAAAACATAAATAACATTAAAGGTGGAGGAAAAAACGAAAGAGCTAACTTTAAAGGTGAGGTTTCTGTGGAAGAGATTACAAATATATTGTAAATAATTGGAATATCTGTTATAATGGAAATTAGGTATTTATTAGTAACAATGGAGGAAATATGTCAAATAAAATAAATTTACTGAATTTAAATGAACAAGAGCTTACAGATTTTATCGTTTCTTTAGGAATGAAGAAATTCTATGGAAAACAAATCTTCACATGGTTAAATCAAAAAATTGTAAGAGATATCAACGATATGACAAACATATCATTAAAGGATAGAGAGCTTTTAATAGAAAAAGCTTATATTCCATTTTTAAACTTATTAAAGCATCAAGTATCTAAAATAGATAAAACAGAGAAATTCCTATTCAAATTAGAAGATGGAAATACAATAGAGAGTGTTATCTTAAGACACAAGGACAGAACAACTCTTTGCATCTCATCTCAAGTTGGATGTGCTGTTAAGTGTGGATTCTGTGCTACTGGATTAGGTGGATTCACTAGAAATTTAGATGTACATGAAATTGTAAACCAATTCTATACAATTGAAAGAAGATTATTAAAGCAAGGACTTCAAATAAACAACATTGTATTTATGGGAATGGGAGAACCTATGCTTAATATCGATAACGTTATAAAAGCTATAGATATTCTTTCAAGTGAGAAAGGAGTTAATGTTTCTAAGAGAAGAATTACTATATCAACTTCTGGAATCATTCCTGGAATTGAAAAGTTATTAGAAGAGAGAATCCCAGTTGAATTAGCTATCTCTTTACATAGTGCAATTGATGAAAAAAGAAGTGAGTTAATGCCTATCAATACTAGATATCCATTAGCTGATTTATTCCCAGTATTACAAGAGTATCAAAGACAAACAAAAAGAAGAATTACATTCGAATACATTTTAATAAATGATTTCAACGTATCTGAAAACGATTTAGCTTATTTAGCTGATTTTGTTCATAACTTTGATCACATATTAAACTTAATACCTTGTAATCCTGTTGAAGGAAAAGATTACCAAAGACCTTCTCAAAAGAAGATTGACAAAATACTTAACTATTTAAAAGATTTCAGAAAAGTAAACGCTACTATCAGAGGAGAAAAAGGAACTGATATTGACGGTGCTTGTGGACAATTAAGACAAAAGAACTCAAAGTAATTAAAATAATTGAAAATGGAGATATTTTATGAAATGGAAAATTCTTAAATATGTTGCCATCTTTATTATATCTTTAGGGATTGTTGGAGGGATTGGGGCAGGTCTTTTAGTTAATAAATACTATAAAGAACTGCCAAATATTTCAGAGTTAGTTGAAAATTATAGTCCTCCTATTCCTACTACTATTTATGATAGAAATGGACAAATAATTGATGTTATTTCAAAAGAAACAAGAGAACCTGTGGATATTGAAAAAATTCCACAAAATCTTCAAAAAGCATTTATTGCCATAGAGGACAGACAATTTTTAACTCATTACGGAATTGATCCATTTAGAATTTTAGGGTCTGCAATAGTTAACTTGAAATCAGGTAGAGCTGCTCAGGGTGGAAGTACTATAACTCAACAGTTAGCTAGAAATGCATTTTTATCTCATGAAAAAAAATTCTCTAGAAAAATAAAAGAAATTATAATAACATTTGAAATTGAAAGAAAATACACTAAAGATGAGATAATGGAAAAATATTTAAATGAAATATATTTTGGTGCTGGAGCATATGGTGTTAAAATAGCAGCTCATAATTTTTTCAGAAAAGATATTAAGGATATCAATTTAGCAGAGTCTGCTCTTTTAGCAGGAATACCTAATAGACCTAATATGTATAATCCAAGAACTAACTTGGAAAGATCTTTAAGTAGACAAAAACTGATATTGAGACAAATGTTAAAGTTTAATCTTATAACAGAAGATGAGTTTAATTCTGCTATGAATTATAAATTTGTAAATGAATCAAAAGCTTCTTCAAACGATTATAAAGATAAAAATACTACAATAATATATGATGTTGTAGATAAAAAAATTGAGTTTAATGCTCCTGACTTTACAGATTTAGTTCAAAAGTTTTTATTTGAAAATTTTGAAGAAAAACAAATCTATAATGACGGATTACTTGTTGAAACAACTTTAGATCTAAATATTCAGAAAGTAGCAAAGAATACTTTTGAAAATTTCCCACGTTTAAAAAATGATAAAAAACTTCAAGGAGCGATGGTAACAATCGACGCTAAGAACGGAGAGGTTATAAGTATCATTGGTGGAAAAGGATTCAAAACTGGAAACTTCAATAGAGCAGTTCAAGCTAAGCGTCAAGTTGGTTCCTCTTTCAAACCATTTATTTACTATACTGCTTTAGAAAAAGGGTATGAAGAAAATTTAGTTGTGGAAGATTCAAGAATTGTTTATGGTACTTGGGCTCCAAGAAACTTTGGAGAGAGATATTATAACGGTATGACTTTAATGCAAGGTTTTGATAGGTCTCAAAATATTGTTTCTATAAAACTTTTAAATAAGGTTGGAATTCCAGCTCTTATGGATACAATGAAAAAAATCGATGCTGGATTTGTTGTTCCTAACAATTTAACTGCTGCTTTAGGTACTACAGAGGGAACTCCATTACAAGTAGCACAATCATACGCTGTTTTTGCAAATGGTGGTTACTCTATAAAACCATTCTTCGTTTCTAAAGTAGTTGATAAGTTTGGAAATACACTATACGAAGCAAAGCCTGAGATAGAACAAAAATTTGATAGTGCAGATATTGCTCTTATGACTAATATGATGAAGAATTCTGTTAAGCAGGGTACGAGTAAAGGTGCTCAAGTTAGAATAAATAATGTTCCGATTGAGCAAGGTGGAAAAACAGGTACAACAAACAATTCAAGAACCGTTTGGTATTCTGGAATGACACCTGATTATGTCACTACAATATATGTTGGATATGATAATAATGATCCTTTAGTTAAAGCTACAGGAGGGGGAGTCGCAGCACCTATCTGGAAAAACTTCTATACAGAGATTATAGAGAAGGGTTACTATACTCCAACTACGTTTAGTTTCTTAGATAACCATGTTAAAAATGGAAATCTTACATACCAAGAGTTAGACCCGATATCAGGGTTATTAAATGGATCAGCTTCAGATAAAACTTTCCTTTTAAGAAGAGGAAGAATAGCTGTAGAGAAAGATAATAAATATTCAAATGGTATAGCAGGACTTTTAGGTTATTATGTTCCTACTCAAACAACAACTTCTAAAACAGAAGCAATGTCTTCTGAAGAAGTGACAGGTCCAGCACCTCAACAACCTGTTGCTCCACAATCACAACAGCAACAGATACAACAAAGACCTCCTCAACAAAAACCAAAAGAGGAGAAAAAAGGATTCTTCCAAAGATTATTTAATTTCTAAAACAGATATCGTAACTACTCAGCTGGTAGATTACAAAAAATAAAAAATAGCTAAATAATAGGAGATTTCTATATCGTTGGGAGTATACCAAATTTAGTGTAAATTAACTTCTTAGCTATCAAATTTTAAATGTCCAAATAGGCTATCTTAA
>NZ_JTLI01000041.1 GCF_000799075.1 Cetobacterium sp. ZOR0034 | reverse complement strand
CTTGTGCTCTATTTTTAAATCACCATCTTTTATATAATTTTTCCTTCTCATAAAAACTGAGATTAAATATGTTACTATAGCAGGAAGAATAACATATAAAACAATTATTATTAAAATCATTTTACTTCCACCTCTACCAATTTTTGACATCGCTACATAGCTTTCAAAAATTCCTACCAAACCACTTGTTCCCATTCCAGCTCCTGCAAAGGTATTTTCCATCTTAAAAACTATAGTTACTAGTGGACTTAAAATTATAGATCCTAAAATTGACGGTATCCATATTTTCCAATTCTTTACTATATTTGAAAATTGTAGCATAGAAGTTCCAAGACCTTGAGCAACTAATCCTCCCCAACCATTCTCTTTAAATCCTATAACTGCAAAACCGACCATCTGTGTACAGCACCCTAAAGTTGCAGCTCCTGCGGCTAGTCCTTCTAATTTTAACATCATCGCTATTGCAGCACTACTTATTGGAAGCGTCAAAGCCATTCCCATAAATACAGAGATTAAAGCTCCCATAAATAAAGGCTGTAATTCTGTTGTCTGCATTATAAGAAATCCTAAAGCTGTCATCATCTTATCTAAAATTGGACCAAAATATACTCCTACAATACTACCTGCCATCATTGTTACCACCGGTGTTAAAATGATATCTACTTTTGTTTCTTTTGATATCATCTTTCCTAATTCAGATCCGATTAAAGCAGCTGCATAAGCACCGACTGGCCCTCCTAAAGAATATCCAATTGCTCCTGTAAAAGTTGATGAAAATAAAACTAATGGCGGTGCTTTTAAAGCATATGCTATTGCTACTCCAATAGCTGGTCCGGCCATATTTCTAGCTGTCGGCCATACAACCTGTGACAGAAAAAGAATCCCTAATCTCTCTCCTATCATATTTAATATCGATCCTGTGATTAAAGTTGAAAACATACCTAAAGCCATTGCTCCTAAGGCATCTACAAAATATCTCTTTCCAGATAACTTAACATCTTTTCTTTTTAAAAATTCCCCTAAAACCATTTCATAACTCCTCTTAAAGCTAATTTTGTTCAAAATACTGTATTATTATATCATATTTTCACCATTTAGAATATTGACTTAGAAGTTAAATAAGAAATAGGGATGCAATATAACTTTGCATCCCTTCTAGCTTTTATAAATATGCTATTAAAAGTTTTATTGTTTCAACTACTCCATCTATATGAGTTCTTTCATAGTGATGTGTCGCATCTACATTTGGTCCAATACAAGCATATCTCAAATCTGCTCCTTGAAGAATTGAAGCTGTGGCATCTGAACCATATCTATTATATACTCCAACTGTGTAGGCTATTCCATGCTTATCTGCTGCTGCTTGTATTTTTTTTCTTATTCCAAAATCATAAACAGTTTTATTATCTCTTGCTGCAATACTTACTTTTTTCTCATCACCATCTGCATCTTCCGCTACAAGTCCAATGTCTAAAGCTACAAACTCATCTACATCTTTAGGAATCTCTGAAACTCCATGCCCTACCTCTTCAAAATTTGAAAAGTAAAGATATAGATTATTTTTAGGTTTTTTCTTATTATCTTTTAAATATTTCAAGTATGTTAAAACTTGTGCTACACAAAGTTTATCATCCAAATATCTTGATTTTATATATCCTGACTCTGTAACTCTAGTATTTGTTTCGTAGCTTACAAAATCTCCTTGACAAATCCCTAACGCTCTCGTATCTACTTCACTAAAAACATCATAGTCCAATCTGACTTCCATGGTTTCAGCCGTTCTTGGCATCTCTCTTGGAATATCCCCATAAACATGAACTGATGCTTTAACTGGAAGAACTGTTCCCTCATACTCTCTTCCATCTAAAGTATGAATAGTTACATTTTCTCCTTCAACCGATCCCCAAGCATATCCACCAATATTTAACAGTTCTAAACGACCATTTTTTTTTACTTTTTTTACGATTGCTCCAAGAGTGTCTACGTGTGCTGAAAGTAATCTTGTATATGAACTATCCTCTCCTTCAAGCTTAACAATCAAACAACCTTTTCTGCTATAAGTATAAGTAAAACCTAAAAAATCCAACTCTTTAGCAATTCTATCCATGGCTTTTTCTGTATACCCAGCTGGACTCGGAATATTTAAAATCTCTTTTGTAAATTCTAGTGTATAATGCAAATCTAATTTCATAATCTCCTCCCACTCTCTAAATTGTTAATTATCATACTCTCATGAAAGAGTTTTGTCAATCTTTAAACTAATCTTTAATCTCTATTATTGAATAATCATGAATCAGATTTGGCATAGCTTCAAAATTTGTAATTCTTTTATTTAATCCCATATTTTCATTCTTATAATATAAAGGAATTAATGGACTTTCCTCTTCTAAAATTGTTTGTGCTTCTGAATATGCTTTCAATCTTTCAGAAGGTTCAGTTGATGTTCTTCCTAACTCTACCAGTTTATCATAATCTTTGTTATCAAAATTAGCTCTGTTTCCTGCTCCTCCCTTATAGCTACTATGAAGTAGTGGGAATAAAACTATATCTGCATCTGATGTTCCTGCAACCCATCCACCAATAAAAATGTCATAGTCTCCTTGAGCCGTCATTTGTAAATAAGTTCCCCACTCAACAGTTTCTATTTCTGCATTTATTCCAATCTCTTTCAAATTAGCTTGAACTATCTGAGCTGCTTGAAGTCTTACCGAATTATCATTTGACATTATTTTTATTGTTCTATTTTTTACTCCTGATTTTTCTAAATATTCCTTGGCTTTTTCTGGATTATAATCTGTTTTTCCAATAGTTTGATCGCTTCCAAAAACAGTTGGGTTTACAATCGTATTTGCCACGCTAGCTTTACCTAAATATACTGCATCTACAATACTTTGTTTATCTATTGCATGGTGTAGTGCTTTCCTAAATTCTTTATTCTTAAATGGTTCTCTGTTCATATTTAAAGTCAAATATTCCGTAGATGTTGTTGGGAATGAAACTGCATATAGCTCGTTATTACTTTCCACAGTTTGAACATCTATAGGTGCAACAGTTGTTATATCTATCTCTCCTGTTTCTAGAGCAGCTAACCTACTTGTATTTTCTGGAATTGCTCTAAATATAAGTTCATCGATTTTAGCTTTATCACCAAAATAGTTTTCATTAGCCACTAATTGAATTTTTTCGCCATCTCCCCAATTGGCATATTTGAATGCTCCTGTTCCCATAGCATCTGTTCCTATGTTATTTCCTTTTTCTAAAATATATTTTTCATTTAAAATAGCAGTCAATGGATAAGATAATGTAAATAATAAAGGTGCTGATGGTTCCTTTAATTTTATTATAACTCCGTATTCTCCATCTGCCTCTACAGATTGAACCACATCTAACATAACTTTAGTAGCTGGTTTTTCTGTCATTCTCTTTATACTAAAAACTACATCACTCGCTTTTAATTCCTCTCCATTATGAAACTTAACTCCTTTTTTTAACTTTATTACCAACTCAGTTGGAGTTACATATTCGAATGATTCCGCTAATTCTGGAACTATATTTCCATTCGAATCTATTTTAAAAAGTGTATTATATATTTGTTTTACGATAGATAGAGATGGGATTTCATTGTACATTGTTGGATCTAAACTTTTTGGCTTTGATCCTAAAGAGACTGTTACAATTTTTGATTCATTGTTTTTTGAACTCGAACTGTCTTTTGATCCGCATCCAGTTACTGTAATTCCTGCTAATAGTAATCCTAAAAAATATTTTTTATTCTTCACTTCTAAAACCTCCTCAAGTAAGTAATTTCAACAATATTACTCTATATACAAGATATTTGTCAATAAATTTTGAAAATATTTTTTCATTTTTTGTTTTTTTTTATTTTTTGACAATTAAAACTTTTCGAGGTATATACTATTATCAATATAAAAATCTTAAATAAAACTTAAGGGGGTAGATAACATGAGTTTAAAAGAATTAAAATTCGTAAAAATTAACCCATCTGGAAATATCACACTACTTTATCATCAAAACAATATCATAAAAGATGAATTTAAAGCTATTTCAAAAGTTTCAATGACTAAAAACTCTTTAGATGCTGAGCAAGTAGGTTTTATTAATACAACTCACTTGGAAATGATGGACGGAGAGTTCTGCGGAAATGCCTGTCGCTCTTTTGGTGCTTTTCTTGCATTTAATGACGATAGCTTTAAAGATAAAAAAATATACACTATCACATGTTCTGGTGAATCCACTCCCTTAAATTTAGAAATTACTGGTACTGCTTTTAAAAATCGCTATTTTGCCAAAATTAAAATGCCTAATTATATCGCTACCGAAACTATCGTTTTAAATAACTATCAAATTTATATATTCTATTTCTCAGGTATAACACACTTTATCGTCGAATCTAAGGAGATTGATAATTTTCTACTCGAATTAATTCATAATTATTGCAAGAATTATGGAATTTTAAACTTTGGAGTCATGTTTTTCGATTCTAAAAAATTATTTATGATTCCATATGTTTATATTGAAGGTATAGGAGGAACTTGGGAAAATAGCTGTGCTTCTGGAACCTCTGCTCTTGGATTTTATTTGAACACCTATAAAAATATCGACTCTATAAAAATCAATCAACCTGGTGGTTTTTTAATTGTTTCTATTGAAAATAGTAATACATTTATAGATGGCCCTGTAGATATTGTAGCAGAAGGTACTTCGTATATTAATATTCATAATAATTAATACCTATATTAAAAATAGCAGTATTTGTAAATTTAATACAAACCTGCTATTTTTTTAATCTATCTCTTTTTATAAATATACTGTGGCCTACCTATGTTACCATATATAATTTTCTCTTCAATGTGTTTTACTTTTTGCAAATAATCTAGATATTTTTTTGTAGATACGTTACTCATCTCAACAAGTTCACAAATCTCTTTTATACTGAACTCTTTTCCATTTAACTCTTCAATTTTATCTATAACTAACCGCAATGTTTTGTCATTTAATCCTTTAGGTAAATTTATATTTGTTTCATCTGAAGCAGAACTTAATTTATCCAAATCTTCTTGAACTATCTTTTTTTCGTTAAATATAGCATTTCTGTCATAAAACTTTCTGATTGCACATTTAAATCTTTCAAAATCAAACGGTTTTATTAAATAATCTAAACACCCAAAAGAGAGTGCTTTTTTTATCTCTTCACTCCCATTAGCTGACGTAATCATAATAACATCAGTTAAATGTCCCTCTCCTCTGATCTCTTTTAAAATATCTAAACCATTTTCTCCGCCTAAAAAAATATCCATCAATATCAAATCAACCTTTTCTATTTTCAAATATCTAAAGACTTCTTCCTTATTTATTGCTAAACCAACAATCTCTAAATCTGATATTTTAGATATATATTCCATGTTTATCATTGCAACCATTGGATCATCTTCTACGACTAAAACTTTTTTCAACTACTTCATCACCCTTACTTTAAAAAATTTCCCATCTTCATCTTGCTCAAACTCAACAGTTCCACTATACAAATCAACTTTATTTTTTACTATATTCAATCCTACTCCACGCGAACTTCCTTTTGTTGAGAATCCTTGTTCATATATTTTAATAAAATTTTCTTGTGGAATCTGTTCTCCATTATCCCATACTTCAAATTCTATCTCTTTCTCTGTTTCTATTATTTTTATCTCTATTTTCTTATCTTTAATATTATACTCTTTAAATGATTCTATCGAATTTTCTATTAGGTTTCCAATAATTGTACTAATATCTTCAAAAATTGGAATTCTAATCTCTGTTGAAACTAAAGACTCTGCATTTACTAAAAATTGAATTTTCCTCTCTTTACAAATAGCATCCTTTCCTAATAATATTGCTTTTAAAAATGGATTTTTTATATTTATAAATTTTTTGAAATCATATTCATTTAAATCTTGAATCTCAAGAATATATTTTTTTGCCATCTCAATTTTGTCTAAATTTATCAACCCTAAAATAACATGCAATCTATTTTTAAACTCATGTATATTAGCTCTCATTCCATCCACTAATTGATCTATCCCTGTAATCTCTCTTGCATATCTATTTACGTCATCTTTTGTTTTTATAAGTAAGATTGTTCCATAATATTCATTTAAATTATAAATTGGTAGTATTTTAACATAGTAATATCCACCATCTATTAAAACCTCAATATTTCTAGCGGTATTCTCTTTCTTTTCCAAATAATGACTCACTTTTTTTAAAACCATCTCAGAACAAAGCTCTACATATTTTTTTGAAAAAACACTATTTACTTTCAATATCTCATTTTTTGTATTTAAAGCTATTAACCCAGATTCTAAATTATCTATTATTAAACGCTCTTCTATATACAATCTTCCTATCTCTTCTGGATCAAGACCAAATAAACTTTTCTTTATTTTTTTTGCAAAATTTGCTGCTAAAATAGTAGATAGTGTTATTGATGTTATAAATAAAAACACTAACATCAAAGTTGTTTTTCTATTCATATCTAAAATTGATTTGTAATATTTCCCCACCATTACAAATCCAATAATATCTTTATTTTTATTATCATATATTGGTTCAAATCTTCTAAAAGTAACTCCCATCGAACCAAGCATTCTTGAGAAATATCCCTCTCCTTTTTTTATTTTTTCCCACTCTACAGGATTAACAAATTTATCTCCTATTTGTGACTTATCTAGGTGCGAATATTTTATTCCATCTATATTTGCGACCACAATAATATCAATATCTCTAAATATCTCAATCAAACTATCAACCTTTTTTTCTATATTATTTTTTTCATAACTTAACTCTAAGTTATTTCTTATCTCTTTATTTGTACTAACTATCTTTGCTGCTTCTAAAAGATTTTTGGTTATATTATTTTCATCACTTTTTATTTTCTCGTTTAAAAATATTGTATATGAAAATATCAAAGGAATCATATTTATTATTAAAACCCAAACCATTATTTTATTTTTAAAATTTAACTTCTTCATAACTGATATACTACCATATTTAAAAGAGTTCGTAAAATTAAATTATTATACAAACTATGATAACTTTTTTATCTAACTCACACCTATTTTCTCTTAATTTTACTTAAAAAAGTTTAAAAACTATTTATAAAGTTTAAAAAATTGTAAATCTATTTAAAAAGATTTATAGTAGTTATGAAGTATTTATTAAATAACAATTTTTATTATAATTAGGAGGATTTTTATGAATTTTAGTGAAATTTTTTCAAGTATTCTAAGTAACAATAGTATTGTTGGAGCTATCTCTTCGTCGGTTTTAATTATACTTTTTGGTTTCTACTTAAGAAAAAAAGAGGTTCTAACAGCAAGTACATCTAAAACACTTAGTGACGTTATTCTTTCAGCATCTTTACCTGCTTTAGCGTTTAATTCATTTATGCAAGATATAAATAAAAACAGCCTAGAACAAGGTTTAAATCTTTTAATTTGGGGATTTGCAATATATATCATCTTAATATTTTTAACAAAAGTTTTATATATTCAGTATAAAGGAGATAAAAAAGCTGTTCTTGAAGTTTTAACTATTTTCGGTTCAACTACATTCTTTGGAATTCCAATCATTGCAGCTGTTTATGGTGAGCTTGGAGTTATGTATGCTTCTATCTTTAATATTGCTTATAGAGTTTTCCTTTACTCTTATGGATATATCAAAATGTCTGGTGTTAAAGTTGATAAGAAAAATGTAGCTCAAATGTTTTTAAATCCAATTGTTTTAGCTACTTTCTTAGGGATGTTTATCTGGGTATTCCAAAGTTCTCTACCTCAAATTACAGTTGCTGGTAAAGAGTATGCATTTTTAAGAATCGATAAAACAGCTTTCTGGTTATTTAGACCTATGACATACTTAGCAGCTCTTTGCTCTCCATTAGCTTGGATATCTATCGGTGCAAAATTAGCTGATATATCTCTTAAAGAAGCATTCTCATCTAAAGATTCTTGGATATATAGCTTCATCAAAGTTTTAGGGGTTCCTGCAATAAATATAGTAGCTTTATATATTTTAAACGTAACAAATATTTTACCTATATCTTTTGTTGGACTTGCTACTGTTGTTATAATGATGGCAACACCTACTGCCACTGTTGCTGCAGCTTACGCAATTAAATTTGATAAAGAATCACTTATGACTTCAAATTGTTCTTTACTATCTACAGTTTTCAGTGTAATATGTATGCCGTTATGGATTGTAATTTTAGAGGTTATTAAATCTTTAGAGATATTTGGATAATAATTTTTTAGGAGGAAAAATGAAATTAATATGTTTTGGTGTTAGAAAAGTAGAAGAGGAGTTCTTCATAAAATTAAATAGATTTGGATATGAGTTAACTCTTGTTGAAGCATTATTAAACGATGATAATATACATCTGATTAAAGGACATGAAGCTGTTATGCTAAGAGCGAATTGTCCTGCTAATAGAAAAAATTTAGAAATCATAAAAAGTTATGGTGTAGAATATCTACTAACTAGAACTGTTGGATATAATCATATCGATTTAGAAGCTGCTAAAGAGATGGGATTCAAAATGGCTAGAGTTCCCACTTATTCTCCAAATGCAATTGCTGAGCTTGCAATTACATTTGCGATGAACTTAGTTAGAAAAGGGACTTATATGATTAACAGATCTAGAGAAAAAAACTTTGTTGTTGATGAATTCATGTTCAGCAGAGAGATTAGAAACCTAACTGTAGGAGTTGTTGGAACTGGAAAAATAGGTCTTACAACAGCTAGACTATTCAAAGGTCTAGGAGCTAAAGTTTTAGCTTATGATATCTATCCTAATGAAAATGCTAAAGATATTTTAGAGTATGTTTCAATGGATGATTTAATAAAGAATTCAGATATTATTACTTTACACTGCCCATATATCAAAGGACAAAATGATAACCTAATCAATGACGAATTAATTTCAAAAGCTAAAAAAGATGTTATTCTAATCAATACTGCAAGAGGAGAGTTACAAGATGTTGAAGCTATCCTTAAAGGATTAGAAACTGGGAAAGTTGGTGGATACGCAAGCGACGTATTTACAAATGAAAAAGATTTCTTCTTCAAAGATATGAAAAATAAAGAGATTGATACTACTATTCAAAAACTTTTAGATTTCTATCCTAAAGTTTTAATCACTCCCCATATTGGATCATACACAGATGAAGCTTTAACAAATATGATTGAGATTTCGTATGAGAATCTTGATGAATTTATTAAAAAAGGCGTTTGTGAAAATCAATTGTAAATTATTTTAGTTATAATTTTTAAAAAATGCAGGGCATGATGCCCTGCATTTTTTAAAAGGTTTTTATTACTTCATTCGTTAAATTTTCTAATATTTTTCTTCCTAAAACAATCGCATCTCTATAATCCTTAGCAGAAGCATAAGTATAGTGAGTATGTATATATCTTGTTGGTATTCCTATAACAACAGTTGGAATGCTCTTTTCAGCTACATGATATTTTCCACCATTTGTACTTCCACCACTTCTTGCTATAACTTGATATTTTATGTTATTTTCAGTAGCTATTGTTTTTACAAACTCTTGAATTCTAGGATTAGAAACCATTCCTGCATCTAAAACTCTAAATTGAACTCCTTTTCCTATCGCTCCTTTAGATAAGAAACTATCTTTAAATGTATCATCTGCTGGAGATCCTTCAAATATAATTGCAAAATCTGGTTTTATTGTATTCGCAGCTACTTGTGCCCCTCTTAATCCAATCTCTTCCTGAGAACTTATAACTCCAATCGGAATCACATCTAATTTACAATCTTTTACTTCTTTTAATATCTCCATTACAATTGCACATCCAACTCTATTGTCGAAAGCTTTTCCTCTTACAACATCTATTTTCTCATCATAAGAAAACTGTACATCCGGTGTTATAGGGTTTCCAACTTCAATTCCGTATAAACTTATTGTTTCTTCATACGAACTTGTTCCTATATCTATTACTAATTCATCTATTTTAGGTAATCTAGCTTTCTCTTCTGCCGTCATAAAGTGAGGTGGTTTTGATGAAACAACCCCTCTTATATATTCACCTTTGAAGTTTTTTATAACTACTGAATGAGCTGGAATATTTGCTATATGCCAACCTCCTAATGGTAAAAAACTTAGTGTTCCATTAGATTTAATTCCCTCCACAATGAATCCAACCTCATCACTGTGGCAATCTAAAGCAACAACTGGTTTTGAATCCCCTTGATTCTCAGTTTGAATATATAGATTGTTTATAGAATCTCTTTTACAATTAAAACCTTTCATTTGTTTCTTTATAAACTCTACAACATCATGTTCATGTCCTGGTGCACCATGTAAATTTGATAATTCTTCTAGTAATTTAATCTTGTTCATTTTTTTCACTCCCCTTAAATTCAAAACTCATATTTATAAAACTCTGGATATCCTGTTGCTGAAACATTTTTTAGAGATGTACTCGCTCCATAAACAACATTTCCATGATATAGTGGTATTAATGGAACTTCATCATTTAATATTTTTTGGATAGCTATATAATACCCTTTTCTTTTTTCATTGTCACTCTCTTTTCTTGCCATCTCTAATAACTCATCCACTTTTAAATTTGAATAAAAAGTTCTATTTCCATTACTTCCTAATTGACTACTGTGAATATTAGGGTAATATCCGTAATCTGCATCATAAGTTGATGGTCCCCATCCCATTATAAACATATCTGTATTTCCAGATCCTGTTTGTGATAAAAAAGCTCCCCATTCTAATAATTCTATTTCTAAATTTATCCCTATTTTTTTCAATTGATCTTGAATTATTGTTGCTACTTGAACTCTTTCCGGACTACTTACAGCAATTTTAAGTTTAGTTCCTATTAAATCATTATCCTCTAATATTTTTCTTGCTTTCTCT
This sequence comes from Cetobacterium sp. ZOR0034, assembly GCF_000799075.1. Lineage (NCBI taxonomy): Bacteria > Fusobacteriati > Fusobacteriota > Fusobacteriia > Fusobacteriales > Fusobacteriaceae > Cetobacterium > Cetobacterium sp. ZOR0034. The sequence goes on along the minus strand of NZ_JTLI01000041.1, from coordinate 21,620 downwards.
GGATTAAACTCTCCATCACTCTCTTTTTGATTATATCCAAAAACTGGAGGAGCTAAAAATTGATTAGCCACTTTTGTTTTTCCTAAATATATAGTATCAACTATACTTTGTTTATCAATTGCTAAAGCAATAGCTTGTCTTAAAATTTTATTTGATAGTATAGAAGAATTTGTGTTCAATCCTATATATCCAGTTGTAGTTGAAGGGGCTGAATATACTCTAATCTTTCCATCCTTTTCTAAATCATTCCAAGAGATTGCAGGAATATCTAAAGACATATCTATCTCTCCTGTTTCCAGTCCTATTACCCTACTATTTTCTTCCGGAACAGCTTTTATAACTACAGTTTTTATACTTGGAATTCCTTTATAGTAATTTTGATTTGATGATAAAGTGATATTATCTCCTATTGCCCAACTTTCAACTTTATAAGGCCCTGTTGCTATTGGGTTTTCAAAATACTTACTTTCATCTTTTAGAACCTCTTTTTTATTTATAACTGATGAAGATTTGTGACTTAAATGATTTAATAAAGGTGAAAATGCCTGTTCAGTTATTATTTGAAACTCGTTATCTGATAGTATAACAATATTATTTATCATTTTATAAAGATGAGATACTTTTGGATTAGCTTTTGCTCTTTCTATTGTAAACTTTACATCTTCAGAAGTTAAAACATCTCCATTTGTAAATCTTACATCTTTTTTTAATTTAATATCTAATATTTTATCGTTTACTCTCTCATAGCTTTCAACCAAACTAGGAATTGGAGTTCCTGTTTTTTCATCTATTTCAAATAATCTATCATATATCTGAGTTATGGCTATCTGAGAATAATTATCTGTTGAATTTTGTGGATCCAATGTTTTCGGATCACTCAACTGCGCAAAAGTAAGTTTATCTTTTTTTTCGATTTTTTTCTCCTCACATCCTCCCAATAATGTCAAAATCAATGTTAATGTAATAACTAATATTTTTTTCATCCGAACCTCCCAAAAAAGTATTTAATAAATAATACTATTTTATTTTTCGAAAATCAATTTTTATTTTTTATTTTTTTAAAAAAATATTTAAATTTGACAAAGCAAATATCATGAAGTATATAGTTATATTGGAATTGAAAAAATTCTAATTAAGGAAATACCGTCCGCCTATCTGAAAAGATGACCGGGGTAGACTAAAAACGGAGGGATTTTTATGGCTATCAAGTATATTCCAGAACCATTTAGAATTAAAATGGTTGAAACAATTAAGATGACAACACCAGAGGAAAGAGAAGAAAAGATTAAAGAGGCAAACTATAACCTTTTTAACCTTAAGGGAGAAGATGTTTATATCGATCTATTAACTGACTCTGGTACAAACGCAATGAGCCAAGATCAATGGGCCGGTGTTATGAGAGGAGACGAAGCTTATGCTGGTGCTTCTAGTTATTTCAAATTAGTAAATACTGCTCAAGAAATTTTTGGATATGAGTATATCCAACCTGTTCATCAAGGAAGAGCAGCAGAAAAAGTTTTATTCCCTACCTTCTTAAAACCTGGGCAATATGCTATTTCAAATATGTTTTTTGATACAACAAGAGCTCACGTTATTCTAGCAGGAGCAAGACCATTAGACTGTGTTGTTCCAGAAGCTAAAGATCCTGCAAAAAGATCGAAATTTAAAGGAAACATGGATGTAGAAAAAATGGAAAAACTCATCTTAGAATACGGACCTGAAAAAATTGGTTTAGTTGTATTGACAATCACAAATAACTCAGCTGGTGGACAGCCAGTTTCTATGAAAAATGCTCGTGAAGTTGCTGCAATTTGTAAAAAATATAACATTCCTCTAAATATTGATGCTGCACGTTATGCTGAAAATGCTTATTTCATTAAAAGAGATGAGGAAGAATGTAAAGACATGTCTATAAAAGAGATTATTAACCAGATGTTTTCATATGCTGATTTCTTTACTATGTCAGCTAAAAAAGATACTATTGTTAATATGGGAGGACTTATCGGAGTTAAAAATTCTCTTGAAAATGCCGATATGATTTTAAAAATAAAAGCCAACTGTATAAGTTATGAGGGATTCACAACATATGGAGGTCTTTCTGGTAGAGATTTAGAAGCTCTTGCTATCGGCTTATTAGAAGGAATCGATGAAAATTTCTTAAGATACAGAATTGGACAGATGGAATATTTAGCTTCTAGACTTGATGATGCTGGAATTATCTATCAATCACCTGTTGGAGGGCACGGAGTTTTCGTAGATGCTTCTAAAATTTTCCCTAATATACCTTATAACGAATTTCCTGGACAAGTTTTAGCAATAGAACTTTATAAAGAAGCTGGAATTAGAAGCTGTGATATTGGTTCATATATGTTAGGAAATGATCCTGATACAAATGAACAATTAGAAGCAGACTTCGAATTCACAAGACTTGCAATTCCACGTAGAGTTTATACTCAAGCTCATTTAGATGTTATTGCGGATGCATTAATTGCAATAAAAGAAAGAGCTCACGAAATAAAAAGAGGATATAAAATAACATGGGAACCACCTATATTAAGACACTTCCAAGCATCCCTAGAAATTATTGAAGAATAAATAATTAGGGGAGGTTTATATTTTTATGAATGATGTAAAAACGGTTTTAATAGATGAAAATAATCGAGATGGTTTTAATTCAAAATTTGGATTTATTTTAGCTTGTATTGGTTCAGCAGTTGGAATGGGAAATATTTGGATGTTTCCATATAGAGTTGGACAGTTTGGAGGAGCAGCTTTTCTTATTCCGTATTTTACATTTGTTCTTTTAATTGGATTTTCTGGAGTTATTGGCGAGATGACACTTGGACGTTCTATGGAAACTGGACCTCTTGGAGCTTTTGAAAAAGCTTTCAAACAAAGAGGATTAAAAGGTGGAACTATTATTGGATTTATACCTGTTATTGGTTCATTGGCTATAGCTATCGGATACGCCGTTGTAGTTGGATGGATATTGAGATATTGTATTTCATCTATTTCAGGAACTTTAATAAATGTTGAAGCTGGACCATATTTTGGTATGTTAGCTTCTGATTTTGGAAGTATCCCTTGGCATATAGCTGGTTTAGCAATTACATTTTTTTTAATGTCTATGGGGATTGCTGGCGGTATTGAAAAAGTTAATAAAATTTTAATGCCTGCTTTCTTTTTTCTATTTATATTTTTAGCATTTAAAATATACTCATTACCTGGTTCTGAAGCCGGTTATGCTTATCTTTTTAAGCCTGAGTGGTCAGCTCTTTTAGAGATAAGAACTTGGATTTTTGCTCTAGGACAAGCGTTCTTCTCCCTTTCTCTTGCTGGATCTGGTACTGTAGTTTATGGAAGCTATTTAAGTAAGAATGAAGATATTGTAAACTCAGCTTTAAATGTTTCATTTTTTGATACTTGTGCTGCTATGCTAGCAGCTCTTGTAGTTATCCCTGCAGTATTTGCTTTCGGATTAGAGCCTGGGGCTGGTCCTGGACTTATGTTTGTAACATTACCTATGGTTTTTCAAAATATGCCTGGTGGACAACTAATTGCCATCATATTTTTTATAGCTGTTCTATTTGCAGGAGTAACATCACTTATGAATCTTTTTGAAACTCCCATAGAAGCCTTACAAAACAAAGTTGGATTATCTAGAAGAAATTCAATCTCTATTGTTGCGATTATTGCATTTGTTGTCGGAGTTTTCTTACATGGGGATCATCTTTCACCTTGGATGGACTTTGTTTCAATCTATGTTATCCCTTTAGGAGCCCTTCTTGCAGGAATCGTTATCTACTGGATTTGTAATCCAGGTTTTGCAAGAGAGCAAGCCCAAATAGGAAGAGATAAAATAATCGGTGCATGGTTTGAACCTGTTACAAAATATTTCTTCTGTGGTATTGCAATTGCAGTTTATATCTTGGGAATCTTCTATGGAGGAATTGGATAGTTAAATTTAATATATTAAATTCAAAAGACACTTTTATTCTTAATTTGAAAAAGTGTCTTTTTTTTATTTTAAAACAGGAAAAACAATTAAGATTAGGTAAGAAGAGATTGTAAAATAACAATAAATTTAAATAATAAAAAACACGAGGTGGAGTCATGAATGCGATTAAACTTTTACAACGATTCAAAAAAATAGATGTAAAATATCTATTTGGAGTAGGAATACTAACTCTTATTTTCTATTTTATTGGAGATTATATTCTCAGTAAAAAAGAGGATAAAATATACTATGGAGTTTTAGAGGTTGACAAACTAAACATCTCTTCAGAGCTACTTGGAAAAATCGAAACAGTTTATGTCAAAGATGGTGAATTTGTAAAAAAAGAACAAAAACTAATCTCTATAAATGACAAAGAAAATAAATTGAAGATTGAAAATAGTGAAATCTCTGTAAAATCTTCTGAAAATCAACTTCAGAAAACATTAGATGGCACTCGGGAAGAGCAAATCTCTTCACAAAAAGAGATTGTTAAACAATTAGAAAGTCAAGTTAATCAAGGAAAACAAAACCTAGTTGCACTTACAAGTGCTTATAAATTTGCTATTTCTAATTTCGAAAATAAAAAAAAGATATATTTCGACACAAAAGATCTATTTGAAAAAAAATTTGAAAGTCAATACGCATTTGACATTGCAAAATTAAATTTTGAAAATGCACAGAATCAATTTACTATTGCTCAAAACAATTTAGAAAATGGTAACCAAAATTTAGTTGCTCTTCATGCACAAAAAAATTCTGCTGAAGATAATCTTAGATATATGATTAATGGATTTTCTGTAAGAGATATTGAGGCAGATAAATTAAAAATCGCCTCTTCTCAAAAAAACTTAGAATTGACTAAGATATATGCTGAAAAAAACAATCTCGTAGCACCTATTGACGGTATCGTAGAAACTGTTAATCTAAAAATAGGTGAAGTTATTAGTCCTGGTGTAGCTGCTATTACTATGCTTGATAACAGTAATATCTGGACTAAAATATATATCCCAGAAAAACTTCTTCCATCTGTAAAACTAGGGCAAAAAGTTAAATTGAATAGCGATTTTATAGATAAAGAATATGCAGGAGAAATTATATACATATCATCCGACTCAGAATTTACTCCTATGAATATAGTTACAAAAAAAGACCGTTTAAAATTAGTTTATGAATTAAAGGTTAAACTTTTGAATGGTGATGATAAATTAAAAAGTGGAATGCTTGTAGGAGTTGATTTAGGATTATGAGTGTTGAAAATCTAAAGAGTGAATATGCAATAGAAATTAAAAACTTAACTAAGAAATTTGAGAAATATACAGCTGTTGATTCTTTAAGTTTTAATATTCCTAAAGGAGTTATTTTTGGATTTCTTGGACCTAATGGAAGTGGAAAATCTACAACTATAAGAATGATTTGTGGGGTATTAACTCCTACATCTGGTGAAGGTAAAGTTTTAGGCTACGATTTAAAAAGTAATCCTGAAAAAATAAAATCAAAAATTGGGTATATGTCACAAAAATTCAGTCTTTACGAAGATTTAACTATTGAGGAAAATCTAATTTTTTATGGAGAAATCTACTCTATTCCAAAAGAACATCTAAACGAAAGAATTGAAGAAGTTATAAAGATGTTAAATCTAAACGAAAAAAGAGATGTCTTATCCAAAAATCTTTCTGGAGGTTGGAAACAAAGATTAGCTCTAGGATGTGCTATTATTCATAAACCAGAACTTCTTATTCTTGATGAGCCCACAGCTGGAGTTGACCCTGTTGCAAGAAGAGAGTTTTGGACCACAATAAAAGATCTTATCAAATATGGAGATATTACTGTTCTAGCTACAACTCACTATATGGATGAAGCTTCTGTTTGTGATATCATTGGCTTTATTTTCGAAGGGAAACTAGTTGTTATTGATACTCCTAAAAATTTATATAAGAAATATAATACTGATAATCTTGAAGATATTTTCATTATCTATGTTAAAGAACTCTCTCATAAAGAGGTCATCTCCTCTTTTGATCAACTAAAGCATAAAGATGAGAAAGTGGAGGATAAAAATGATTAATATAAATCGTATTCTAACTATTGCTAAAAAAGAGATTATCCATATAAAAAGAGATCGTGCAAGTTTAGTTATAGCTTTAATTTTACCCATTTTTCTTTTGCTTCTGTTTGGCTTTGCTGTAAGTTCTGATGTTGATAATTTAAAACTCTCTGTTTATGATGGAAGTAAAACTATTGAAAGTAGAGAACTTATAAATAAATTGAATAACTCAACTTATTTAAAAGTATATGAGTATGTTGATACTCCGGATGCTGTCGAAAAAAGTCTTGATTATGGTAGAACAAAAATAGGCGTCATCATTCCCGATTATTTTACTAAAAAATTACGAAGAGGAGAGTCAACAGATGTTCAATTTCTAATAGATGGATCAGATCCATATATAGCTAAAACTGCAGCATCATACTCTTCACAGATTATTAATCACTACTCTCAACTAAAACTGGCAAACTATAGTTCAAAAAATAAGGAAACTCTTATAAAACCTTATAATCTACTTTTATACAATCCAACTTTAGAGAGTAGTAAATTTAATATCCCTGGAATTATCGGTCTAATTTTACAAAATATAACAATTATGTTAACTGCTTTTTCAATTGTTCGAGAAAAAGAGAAAGGGACTATTGAACAATTAATCATGACTCCTATCTCTCCTTTAGAACTTGTAATCGGAAAAATTGCACCATATGTCTTTATTGCTTTTTTTGAATTAGATGTTACTTTGATTCTTGGGAAAATTATATTTGGTGTTGACATAAAAGGAAGTTTAATTCTTTTAATTTTTCTAGGAACTATATTTTTAACATCTTCATTAGCCATCGGTATATTTATATCTACAATATCAAATACTCAACTTGAAGCTATGCATTTATCCCTAGCATATCTTCTTCCTAGCGTTATTCTTTCGGGGTTTGTTTTTCCTCGAGAAGCTATGCCTAAAATCATCTATTTTATAAGTTGCTTCATTCCTTTAACTTATTTTAATGAAATACTCAGAGGCATCATATTAAAAGGTGTTGGAATACGAGAGCTTCTTCATCCTATAGCTGCTCTTATGACTTTAATTATTATTATAATTGTAGTTTCGATTAAAAAGTTCAAAAAAACATTAGATTAAAGAGAAGGAGAAACGAACTATGAAACTAAGAATTTTTATGATTTTTACTATTTCATTCTCTCTATTTGCTAGAGTTATAACAATCAATGAAGCCATCGATTTGGCTATTCAAAATGGAGAGGAAAATAATATAGCTAATAGGGAGTTAATTATTTCAAAAAAACAGTTAAACTCTGCATTTAAAACAGCTCTACCTAACATTTTTTATACCGGAGGATATTTAAAAACAGATGGCGCTTTTTTAGAAAATACTCCTATCCAAACAGCCAAGAGTGGCTATATAAATTTTCTTGGAATATCTCAACCGATATTTCAAGGCGGTTCTATTGCTGCTAAAGTTAAAAAAGCGAAAATAGAAGAACAAAAAAATACTCTGGCTCTTTTAAAACAAACAAGAGATACAAGACTTGAAGTTATATCTATATATACTGGGATTATTTTAGCTAAAAATACTCTCGAAGTCTATAACACATCTAAAATGCAACTAAATGAAGCTTTAAATTTTGCTAAAGAAAATGAACGTCTTGGAAAAATAACAAATGTAGAACTACTAAAAGCTGAGTACCAGCTTCTAGATATTGAAACCTCTATTTTAAATATTCAAAACGAAATAGAAATTGGTCTTTTAACTTTAAAACAAAAACTTAATTTTTCATCGTCTGAGGAGATTGATATAGAAAATTTCTATGTTTACAGAGAGGCTATCGATTCAATTAATTATAATATTGATTTAGATGAAGCACTAAATAATGGAATAGCAGCTAATTTTGCGAAACTTCACATTCAAGAAGCTGATGTCGAAAAAATGATTGCAAGAGCTGAAATGTTACCTCAAGTAAAAGGATTTATTGGTAAAGAATATGTTACTGAAGACCATCGAACAGAAAATTCATGGGGAGGAGGAGTCCTTGTTAGTTGGAATATATTTCAATTTGGAAAAGATTATGATAACTATGAAGCGAGTAAATTAAATGTCGAAAATTCCAAATCACAAGAAAAAATTACTCATAATAATATCGAAATAAATCTAAAAAAAGCTTATCTAGAGTTAATACGATTAAATAAACTTGAGATTGCATACTCAAAAGCATTTGAACAAGCTAATGAAAACTATAAAAAAGATACTTTAAAATTTCAAAAAGGAATGATTACTATATTAGATTTTCTAAAATCTCAAGAGATGCTCACTGATTCAAAAATAAAATATGAAAATATTAGATTGATTCAATATAATGCTCTAGAGAAATATCGTTCTCTTTTAATTTAACCTTTGAATAAAGAGTTTTTAAAAAATGAAATTAATGTTATAATTATAGAAAAATATCAGGAGAAGTCATGAACGGTAAAAATAGAAAAGATATAAAAGCTGGTATAACAGTAAAAGTGGTTAAAAAAGAGGATCAAAGAACAGGGAAATTAACAGAGGGTATTGTTAAAGATATTCTTACAAACTCTGCTAACCATCCTCACGGAATAAAAGTAAGACTAATTGATGGAACTGTTGGAAGAGTTCAAGAGATTATTTAAATTAATTTTTTTCTTAAAAATAGCAGCTCACATTAATTTGTGAGCTGCTATTTTCTTTATCTAGAGTAAAGTTCCTCTATAATTTTTTCAGCAAGTGGTATTCCAGATGCTGGATTTTGTCCCGTAAAAATTGAACCATCTACAACAACATATGGATCAAAATCTTTATTTGATTTGGAATAGTTCCCTTTTAACTCCACAATCTTACTTTCTAAAAGAAAAGGAACGATATCTTCTAAACCAACAGCTCTCTCTTCAGAATTTGAAAAACCTGTAATATCTCTATTTTTAATTAGTGCTTCTCCTGTTCTATGATTTATTCCTTTTAATAATGCTGCTGTTCCATGACATACTGCACCAACTATCTTCCCATTATTAAAAAAATCTGATAGAAGTTTTGCATTCTCTTCACTTTCTGATAAATCCCACATTGGACCATGTCCTCCAGGATAAAAAATAGCGTCATATTGATGAAAATCAATTTTATTTAAGCTTATACTATTCTCTAATATATCCATATCATCCTCTAAAAATATTTTTACTAAAGGATTAGTATGTGAGTCTTCTAAACTCGCTGGATCTATGGGTATTTTTCCTCCTTTTGGAGAAGCTATTGTAATTTCTATTCCTCTATTTTTGAATGTAAAATAAGGCTCTACAAGTTCAGATAGCCATACTCCTGTTTTTCTCTCTGTTTTTCCTAAGTTATCATGCGATGTAACTACAAATAATACTTTTTTCATAAAAATACCTCCAAAAAACTAAAGCTTTGTAATCTATAATAAATATACTAATTATAAAAAACAAATCCTTCATTCAGATAAGTCTATTTATATGGAGTTATAAATAATTACTATATAATTTTTTTGATGAAGATGACTCTTTCTCAATCTCAATTTCTACCTTAACTGGAATATTATCATTCAATTCTTTTCTGATATCTGCGACCATTTTTTCTAACTCTTTTTCTAATCCATCTCTATCAAGTTTTGCAAATTCCTCTCTAGCCTGTTCTTTTGGAACTTTTATCTCAACTTCAACTCTATCTTTTTTTACATCTACATCATATTCTTTTATAGACATTTTATTTATCCCATCTGTTAATCTTGGGTAATTTCTCATAAGTTTCATCTCTAATTTATCTTCTAAATAATCTCCAAAAACCAATGCTGACAACATAATCATTACTGCTAAAACTACTTTCTTCATTTCTCTCCTCGTTTCAATAACTTTTTTTATTTATAAAAAGAATTTTATCATATTTAAATATTTTGTCAACTGTTTTGGTAGAGATTAGCTAATCTATCAATCCTTTTGACTTTAAAGCTTCTCTTGCAGTATTGTATTCGCTATCAATTCCTTCAGTCACTCTCAAGTTCAATCTTTGCATATCCTTATTTGTAAACATATTATTTAATCTGTTCAGTTCTTTTTCTATCATAGGATGCTCTTTTTTAAGTTTATTTGAAATTGTTATAACTGCCTCGTAAGGAGGAAAAAATTTCAAATCATCTTCTAAAACAACTAAGTCATATTTTTCAAGTAATCCATCAGTTGAATAAACAACTCCTACATCTGCTTTTTTTGAATGAATCGTTGGAATAATCAATCCTGGCTCCATAGAGTTTACTCTTCTAAATTCCATATTGTAAGTATCAATCATACCTTTAAGTCCATCTACTCTTTCCATAAACTCATGACCACCTATCAAATATGATTCTTTTGAGATTTTTTTCAAATCAGATATTTTTATTATTCCAAATTTTTCTGAAAAATCTCTATTCACAGCTAGTGCGTATGTATTCTCAAAACCTAATGGTTCTAAAATATCTAGTTCGAATCTTTCATTATAAATATTTTTAACTTTATAAAAGATATCTCTAGGTGCTAACATCTCTTTTTCTCCTAAAATTGCTAAAAAAGATGTTCCCGTATACTCTGGATAAATATCAATTTCACCATTTTTAATCGCTTCGAAATTTATATTTGTTCCTCCTAATTCTGTTATTGTTGCTTTATAAGGAGTTTTCTCTTGAATCATTATAGCTATCATATTTCCTAAAATTCTTTGCTCTGTAAAAGTTTTATGCCCTATTTTTACAGTAATATATCTATTCTTAGATATATATTTTTGAATTTGAAAAAAACCAAAAATAAAAAATAAAATTGATGCAAGAGCCAATTTTTTTCTATTTTTTATTTTTAGATTTTTATTTACAAGAGGATCTAAGGCTTTTTCAATTATACCTAAAAAATAATTTGCTACAAAAGCTAATATTGCTGTTGGAATAGCTCCACAAAGAACTAAATTGTTGTTACTTGTTGCTATGCCTCTAAAAATAAGTTCTCCTAATCCTCCAGCACCAATCAAAGCTGCTATTGTTGTTGTTCCTATCATAGAAACTGTTGCTATTCGAATTCCACCCATGATAACAGAAAGAGCTATGGGTAACTTAACTTTTAACAAAACTTGAAAATTTGTCATTCCCATACCTATAGCAGCTTGAATTGTAGCGTTATCAACATTTTTCAAACCTATATATGTATTAGTAACAATTGGCAATAATGAATAAAGAAATAATACAAAGACCGCGGGTTTTGCACCAATTCCCAAAAATGGAATAATTAATCCAAATAAAGCTAAGCTAGGAATCGTTTGAAAAACCCCGGCAATACTAAGCACGCCTTTTGCAATTTTCTCATTTTTCGTAATCATTATTCCACTTGGAACTCCAATCATTATTGCAACTAAAACTGCTATTCCTGATATTTGAAGATGTTGATTGAGAAGTTTTCCAATCTCAGGTAATCTTGAAATAAAATAATTAAAAAATACATTCATTTTATACCCCCCCATAATTTAAATTAACTTTTTATCTTATTTATTCTTTGATTAATAACTTTTTGATTATTTAATTTTTGATTATTATGTTTATACTCTTTTTTATTAAATATCTTTTTTAAAATAGGATTAAAAATAGCCATCATAATATATGTAAAAATATTAAGAGCTATAAAACTTAAAATTTCTTTTTTCATGTTCTTTTCCTTTACTCTAATTTTTTTATATTATAGCATATTTAATAAAGCCTACGAACAATAAATATCCGTAGGCTTTCTGAATCTAATTTTTTATTTAAGAATTTGATTTTTCAAAAACTAAATTTATAACCAAAACCCAATGTAATTCTTGAATAATCAAAATCTTTTTTTCCTAAAATCTCTTTGTCCTCTTCCAAATTTGCTTTTGCTTCATTAACTTTATACATTAAATCTGCAAAAAAACTATTATACTCCACTCCCGCTCCAAAACCATAATACAAGTCATCACTTAAATCTGTGTCAAATTTTATCAAATTTTCAAATATATTACTTTCGTCTATATATAAAGATTTATTCTCTGTATCCTTATCTTTAAAATTAAATGAATAACCTAATGTACATTTTAAATATGGTTTCCAGATTGTTTCTGTTTCAAACTTATATTTCGCTACTGCATAAAGAGGAATTGAATCAAATTTAGGCATATCATACGTTTCATCAGTGTATATCTTTGCTTTAAATTTCGTATGATTTTGATAAGCACCTCCAATTCCTAATTCGAAATTATGATCTATATTCCTAGTCGCTTCAAATCCTACCTCAAATCCTAATCTATGAGTTTCTTTCTTATTAATTTTTATCTCATCTAACATCCATTCTTCATATTCTGATTTTATATCTAATCCTGCTTTAGTATATATATTGTAAATCGGTGTATATCCCAATAAATTTTCTTCAAGTATTATAAGTTTTTCTGGTGCTTCTTTTGTATAGGATAAAGAGCTCATCGTCAAGACAACTCCTAATATGAAACCTAATCTTCTCATAATTTAATCACCTCATTTTTATAGTACAATGTAGGACCACAAATGACAAGATTATTTACAAAATTTTTTCTATTTTCCTTTTTTATAAAGTTTTATTTCAATATCTCTATTATCTCAGAAATATCTTTATAATCCATATTATCTTTTAAATACGTTGCGTACTCTATGGATGTCATTCCCCAACTATTTTTTATATCCAAGTTAGCACCTTTTTTTTTCAAAAACTTTACCATCTCTAAATCTTTGTTAAAAATAGCTAGATTGATAGATGTATTTCCTTGTAAAGGTTCTACAGTATCTATATCTGCTCCATATTCAAGGAACAACTCAATTATTGATACATTCCCTAACAATGCTGCTTTATGAATTGGATATCTATACTCTCCACTTCTATCATTAACATCAATGCCTTCATCTAATTTAATCTTTAAAACCTCTAAATCACAATTTTTTAATGCATTTTTAAACTCTAACATCTCTCTTCCTCCTCTTATTAATTTTCTACATCTGAACAAACACATGGATAGTCTGGTGTAGGTTCATCATTCAAATACTCTTCTATTTTTTCAAATCCAGTAAAAATTAGAACTTCTTCCCAAGTTTCTACAACTAAGGTCGGTGTTACTTTTATATCATTTTTCTCTAACAACTCTTCAGATGTAATGATGTTCACATCTTTTCTATTCAGAAAAAAATCTTTAACTTTTTGACACTCTTCCAAACCTTCTTTTATATATAGTGTTTTTTTCATTTTATTTCCTCCGTCAGAACTTTTCTTTTTAGAGTTTCTAAATTTCTAGAAAACTAATACCTTTCAAGCTTAACTTTTCTATTCAAAACCCTCTCTAACCAATCGTTTTCAAAAGATTTTTAAACGTTTTTTTACCCTATCTTACTCTCTCTAAAGGGATATTTTTGCAGCTATATCTAGAATAAGGCTCTTTTTTTAGCAACCCCTTAAAATTAAAATAAAAGCGTCATTTTAACGAACTTTTGTCCTTTTTCTAGTAATTTTAAATTTATCACCCAAAAAAGACCCCTAAAAAAGTACTTTATTTAAAATAATACAATATATGAAGTATTTTTTCAACTTATAAAAAATTATTAATTTAATCAAAATCTCTTAACTTTTCTTAATTATACCACTTTTTGCCATTATTTTTCCAATTTTTCAAAAAAAACCGTAGGCTCTCACCCACGGTTTTCATCAAATCTATTTAAATGTAACCATCTCTTCTTCACCTAAGAATAACTTAGAAACTTTTGGAACCGATATAGCTATCAACTTTCCATTTCTCACAGAGTGAGTTACAGCTGCTTGTAATCTCACAGCATCAAAATCATTATTTTCAGACAGCACTATAAAGTTAGCTGCTTTTCCAACTTCTATACCATAGTTATCTTCAAGACAAAGAGCTTTAGCTGAGTTCTTCGATATCATATCAAGAGATTTTGAAATCTCATCATATCCCATCATATGACAAACATGTAATCCCATGTGTAAAACTTGTAGCATATTCCCATTTCCTAGTGGATACCAAGGATCGAATATATCATCATGTCCAAAAGCTACATTTATTCCCGCCTCTAAAAGTTCTTTAACTCTCGTAACTCCTCTTCTCTTTGGATAAGTATCAAATCTTCCACCTAAATGAATATTTACAAGTGGATTCGCCACAAAATTTATTCCAGATTGCTTCAGCAGTCTAAATAACTTATAAGTGTAAGCGTCATTGTAAGAACCCATCGCAGTTGTATGACTCGCTGTTACCTTGTGTCCAATTCCAGCTGCCCATGCTTCAGCTGCTAACACCTCTAAGAATCTCGATTGCTCATCGTCAATCTCATCACAATGTACATCAACTAATCTATCATATTTTTGAGCAAGTTTTATAATCTTTCTCAGAGATTCTACTCCCCAATCTCTTTGATACTCAAAGTGAGGAATAGCTCCAATAACATCCGCTCCACATTTTAGAGCCTCTTCCATAAGAGCCTCTCCATTTGGATACGAAAGAATTCCCTCTTGTGGGAACGCAACTATTTGAATCTCCACAAACTCTTTCATCTCTTCTCTTAATTCTACCATCGCCTTCAGTGCCATAAGAGTTGGATCTGTGATATCTATATGAGTTCTTACAAATTGAATACCGTTTGAGATTTGCCATTTTAGAGCTTTCTTAGCTCTTCTCTTTACGTCCTCATGGCTAAGCATAGCCTTTCTTTCTCCCCAACACTCTATTCCTTCAAAAAGCGTTCCACTTCTATTCCATCTTGGTTCACCAGCACTCATCGTAGTATCTAAATGGATATGTGGCTCAACAAAAGGTTCCATTAAGATGTTTCCTTCTATATCTATAACCTCAACATTAGTTCTCTCAATATTTTTTTCTATTTTAACGAACTTTCCATTCTCTATCAGAATATCAACTAGTTCGTCTCTATCTCTTAATTTTGCGTTTTTAATTAACATGCCTCACTCCTTCTTTTTGTTTCCATCACTTTAGTTCCTACATAGTAAGCTCCCATTGTAAAGATAACACTGTTTATAGGTGCTATTCCTGGAATAAATTTCGCAGCAGCTATCCCAATAACCCAAGCTGATATCGCAATCACATTTACTCCTAAGAACTCCATATTCTCTATTTTATCATACTCACCTTTTTTTACAAAGAAGTAATCACAAATTATAATCGCTCCAATTCCTGGAAGAAGAGTATTTAAAAGATTTAACCATCCTACAAAGTTATTATAAATTGGAAGTGCAAATGCTGTTCCTAAAACTCCATTTAACATAACCATCTTACTTTTTGGTAACTTTGTGATACTTGAGAATCCTAATCCAGATGAGTAAAGAGCATTGTCATTTGTTGTCCAGATATTAAATCCTAAAACGATAATTGCTGGAATTATAATCCCTTGTGAGAACATAACTTCTGAAATATCCGCTGTTCCGAAAACTTTTCCTCCAACAGCCCCGAATATAAACATTAAAGAGTTTCCAAGGAAAAATGCTACAAGTGTACTTATAACTCCAACTCTACTATTCTTTGAGAATCTTGCAAAGTCAGCTGTCAAACTTCCTCCACTTATAAATGAACCTATACACATTCCAACTCCAGTCATAACTGTTATTGAATTTATCGGAGCTATATTCATCACTTCTTTCAATCCACCAGCATGATTTATGGCACTTACTACTGAAGTTCCACCTAAAACTGCTATACTTGGTACTGCAATTGCTGATAGAATTGTAACAGCCTTAATTCCAAAGTACGCTGTGAATGTCATCAATACTCCCGATACAGCAACTAAAAGCTTCATATCTATTCCTGTTACTTTATTTACAGGTATAGCAAACATCGCTACTCCTACACCAAACCATCCAACTTGTGTTAAAGCTAGTAAGAACGAACCTAAATATGATCCTTTCTCTCCAAAAGAGTATTTAGCTAAAAGATGTGTAGATAACCCTGTCTTTGCACCAATGTGAGCTAAAGCTCCAGTGAAAATTCCAAGAATTAAATTTCCTAAAAGTACTGCTAGTATGAACTCTGCTCCTGTAAGTCCTATTCCTAATGTACCCCCTGTCCACATACTTGCCGAAAAGAATGTAAATCCTAACATTATTACAAACATTGAAAGTAGCCCTCTTTTATCACTCTCTGCTACTGCTCCAAATGAAAAGTCTGAATCATAATTTTTTGCTATAGTTATCTCCCTCTCCTTAATTAAGTCTTCTTTGATTTTGCCTAAAAAAAAATAGAATAGCCACTGCAACCTATGCTGCAGAAACCACTCTATTTTTTAAATAAAATATATTAAAGTTTGATGAAAATATAAAAGATGAAATAGATAAAGAATATAAAAACGACAACAATATGTTTATTCCGCCACTTTCTCTCTTCCTCTTTCTCACTTTATACTTCACCTCCTTTTTTTACACTAGAAAGAATTCTATCATAAAAAAAATATCTCGTCAAGAATTTTTTTGTTAATTTTTTCTCTATATTTTAACTTTTAAATCCCCTGTTTTCATATCGATTATAAAGTCTGTATCTGGATAATCATTGATAAATCTATTTAAAATACTAAATAAAACTTTCACTCTATCTGGAACTTTATTTTCTTCAGTTTTGTTATTTAAAGATATCTCATAAATAACTTTATACTCTTTCACACGTTGAGTCGAAACATCACTTAAAGCTAAATTTCCAGCATTTCTAAAACGATATAAATCTGTAACTAAATCTATTCCATTCCATTTTTCTAAATCACTCACTTTAACACCATTTTCTTTTAAAATCTTCTCTGCACTTTTCTCATTTCCTACTGCTAGAAGATTAAACATATCTTTTCCTGACATTGGCATTATATTTTCTTTAATATCCTCTGGCCAATCTTTTGGTAAAAATCTAAGTCTCACTAACTCTTGAATATGCCAATTTGCAAACTCTTTATAACTTTTAGATTTTAAGATATCTTTATTCCAAATATTTTTCACTCCTGATTTTTCTAATTGAACATACTCTTTTTCATAGTGCTCAAACAACTCATTAAATCTTGGAACCTCATCTATTCTAACTGTTTGTATTAAAGCTTGACCTTCCTTACTATCTATAGATAATAATTTGTAAGCTGGTATATACGCAGCTATTGAAGGAACTTGAACATTTACTAAAAAATTACCATTTTCATTCTTTTTAACTCCAGTGTCATTGAAATGCATATGGCCACCAAAGTGTAATTTTATTCCCGCGTCAGCAAAAGTTTTAGCAACCTCATCTGTCGGAACTCTTCTCAATTCAAATTTACCTGTGCCAAATATAGATTCTACCTCTTCTGAAGCACCATTATAAAAATCTACCATTGGATAGTGACTAAATGTAACTAAAGTTTTTCCTTTTTCTTCAGCTGTTTTAGCAACTTTTTCAACCCAATTTATAAGATGTTTTTTATGTGTTAAAACTCTATTATATCCAGCATTCGAAGCTGAGGTGAATCCTTTCCCATCCTCTGTCGGTACATATACATTCGAATCTATTGCAAGTAGCCACAACCCTTTTGTCGGTTCAACTAAGTAGCTTCCATCAACAATTTCAAATTTTTCATTTCCTAGTTTATCTCCAGAGCCCTCATAAGAGATTTCATATTTTCTATTTTTAGAAGAGCTATCCTCTAAAGCCTTTTCAAAACTATATTGCTCATAACTGTATTTTGAAAACGGAGTCTCCCAGTAGATATCACTTTTCTCAGGAACTAATCCAAAACTATTTATCTGTTTCATTATATCCTCATACCCTTGCTCTTTAACAACTTCTGAGAATATAACCGGATTCATTCCATCTTTTTCTTTTATCTTTGAATTTTTACTGAAAATAGGCTGCTCTTTTCCATTCTCTCCAAGATAATCCATCTTTCCTTTATCAACTGTCATTGGCATAACAGGGTCATGGTTTCCAAATGTTATATAAAACTTTATCCCATGTTTTTTAGTATAGTTATCCATAATCTTTTTCAAACCTTCTATATGAACCTCTTGTCCATCATCACTAAAATCTCCTGGAAGAACAATATATTTTATATCCTTTTTTACCAAGTCATCTAAAACAGCTATAAATGCAAAATAGTTTTCGTTAAATAATCTTGTCGAATTCATTTGAGAATCCATTGTTCTTATTGTTGCATATTTCCCTGTTACCTCACTCTTCAACCCTTTAAAATCCCCTTTAAAATCTCCATATACATCATGAAAATGCACATCTGAAACAAATGCAACCTTATATTCATCTTGAGCATTTACCATTGTCGCTCCTATCAATGCTAGTAATCCTATTAAACTTTTCTTTACACTAAACATAATTCTCCTCTTCCTGTAATTTTATCATCCTCTGTTATTATATCGCATCAAAGTTAAAACTATCTTTATTTAAGGTAAAAAATGTGTTAAACTTATAAAGTTACTTTTTTAGTAAATAATTATTCAAAGGAGATAAAATGTTACATTATAAAGATAAAGATTTTTTTTGTGAACTCGATTTAGGTTTAGAATTTATTCGTGGAAAATGGAAAGCTCTTATTGTTTGCCATTTAAGAGAGGAACCGGTTAGATTTTTAGAGTTACAAAGAAGAGTGTATGGAATTACTCAAAAGATTTTGACAGAGCAACTTAAAGCTTTAGAAGAGGAAAATATTATATGCCGTGTTGTATACCCAGAAGTTCCTCCTAAGGTTGAGTATAAACTAACAGAAAAAGGGCTTGCTCTTCTTCCCGCTTTAAATCTTATTGAACAATGGACAAAAGAGTATTTCGAATATACTTCAACACCTACAAAAATAGATTAAAAGGGAGATTTCATTTAAGATTACTCCCTTTTATTCTATAATTTTATAAACTTTTATTTTTTTATATTAAAGATACATCTTTTTCCTGGTGTCATATAGCATTGATTACACGATACACATTTTGGTTTTTTCATATCTCCTGACTTCCAAATATTAATTAGATTTGGTTCACAAGTTAAAGGTCTTGCCATTGAGAAGTATTCAACCTTACTTGTATTTAAAATATTTTCCATAACATCAACACTTCTATTTCCACCTATTAAAATAACTGGAGTTTCTACCATTTCAGCTAGTTTAACAGCATAATCTCTAAAGTATGATTCATTATCTTTTGAAACTACAACTTTTGTTCTTGCTGGAGCTAAGTTATTTTTTATAACCTCTTTTATCGAAGCGTTTCCACCAGATACCTCTATTGCATCTATTCCCATTTCAGAAAGTTTTTTAGCTACATAAAGACTATCCTCTTGAGTTAATCCTCCTTCAGCTATATAGTCTGCTGAGTTTAATTTTATCCAAACCGAGAAATCTGACCCAACTTTTTCTCTTATATTTTGATAAACTTCTAAGATAATTCTTCCTCTATTTTCTACATCCCCTCCATACTCGTCTGTTCTTTTATTGAAGTATGGCGATAAAAATTGGCTTAATAGATATCCATGTGCTCCATGAATTTCAACTCCATCAAATCCTGATTTTTTAGCTCTTAAAGCCGCATCTCCAAATGCATTTACCAACTCTTTTATCTCATCTTTTGTCATCTCTTGAGCCCAAGTTCCACTAACTTCATCCTGTGCTGTTGATGGTCCCCAGATAACTCTTTCTCCTACATTATGTCTAGTCATAAATCCACCATAACATATTTGTAAAATTATATTTGTATCATAGCTATGAATTTTATCTGTAAACTTTTTATACTCTGAAATAAATTTATCATCATATATTCCTAACATTCCTGGGTTTGGCTGCTCATTTTCTGTTACAAATGCGTACCCTGTAATTATAGTTCCAACCCCACCCTGAGCTAGCTCCTCATATACTGCTTCTAGCTCCGAAGTTAAATGCCCTTTCTCATCAGCTAAATCCTCCCAAAGTGCTCCTCTTACTATTCTATTTTTCATTTTTAAATTTCCTAATTTAGTTTCGTCTAAAATTCTTTTCATAACAACCTCCAAATTTTTTCTCTCAAATGAATTATAAAATATTAACTTTTTTTTAACAAGTACGCACTTTTTTGTAACTGTTATTTTTTCCTGTTATTTTTCTATTTTGACAATCCTGATTTTTGAGAGTATACTCTACCTAAGAATATTTTTTTTAGAAAGGAGTCGTTATGCTAATATGGTTTATTGCTGGCTTAGTGCTTTTAGGAGTTGAACTTTTAACTTTTGGACTTATTTCAATCTGGTTTGCTCTTGGAGCTTTTTTAACAATGCCATTTTATAATTTAGCTTTAGAGCATCAATTTTATATTTTTGTGGGTACATCACTTCTTTCTTTAATCTTGGTTAGAAAAATTGCTTTAAAATATTTCAAAACCAATTCAAAAGAATTAAACCGTATCACAGAAAAAGAAGTAACTATCGAAGATATTACTTTAAAAGGAAACCAAACCTTTTACACAGTTTATCTAGATGGAAAAATTTGGGAAGCAATATCTTCAGATGATTTTAAAATTGGAGAGAATGCTATTGTTCAAAAGATTGTCGGAAACAAACTGTTTTTAATTAAAAAATTATAGATTTTAGGGAGGGTTTTATGTTGTTTATATTTATTTTAATCTTTATTGCGATATTTCTAATAGGAACACACGTTAGAATTGTTGCTCAATCTCAGGCTTTCGTCATTGAAAGACTTGGAGCTTACCTTACTACTTGGGACGTTGGTCTTAATGTATTGATACCTTTTATTGATAGAGTAGCTAAAAGGGTATCTTTAAAAGAGCAAGTTATTGATTTCCCACCACAACCAGTTATAACAAAAGATAATGTTACTATGCAAATTGATTCAGTTGTATATTTCCAAATAACTGATCCTAAGTTATATACTTACGGTGTTGAAAATCCATTGAATGCTATTGAGAATTTAACTGCAACAACTCTTAGAAATATCATCGGAGAGATGGAACTTGATGCTACTCTTACATCAAGAGATACTATTAATACTAAGATGAGAGCTATTTTAGATGAAGCTACAGATCCTTGGGGAATAAAAATTAATAGAGTTGAACTTAAAAATATCATTCCTCCAGCTGAGATTCAAGACGCTATGGAAAAGCAGATGAAAGCTGAAAGAGAGAGAAGAGAATCTATTCTTAGAGCTGAGGGACAAAAAACTGCGGCTATCCTTGTTGCTGAAGGAGAAAAAGAGTCTACAATTTTAAGAGCAGAAGCTAAAAAAGAAGCTGCTATTAGAGAAGCAGAAGGAGAAGCTGAAGCTATTTTAAGTATTCAAAAAGCTCAAGCTGAAGCTATCAGACTTATAAAAGAAGCTGCACCTGATAAGAGTGTTCTAACTCTTAAAGGAATGGAAGCTTTTGAAAAGGTTGCAAATGGTCAAGCTACAAAAATTATAATTCCTAGTGAATTACAAAGCATCGTAACTCTAAGTGAGTTATTCCACGAAGCTAAAAAATAGCAGCTCACAAAAATGACGTGAGCTGCTTTTCTTTTCCCTTCATAACGTTGTATAATATCAGTATGA
>NZ_JTLI01000040.1 GCF_000799075.1 Cetobacterium sp. ZOR0034 | reverse complement strand
AAAAAATGCATATGATTATTATATAAAAAAATGTGGTCAAGATACAAAAATTCAGAAGATTGCATTTAAAGCAGCAAAGAAATCTTTGACTTTAGAATATTTAATAGAAACAGAGTATTTTAAAAATAAAGAAAATAATATTGAAGAAATTGAAATTTTATCAGAAGAGATAAAAAATAAAAAAGGAATGACTTTATCTGAGATTTATGATTCTGTTAGCCAAAAAGTTAAATTTTATTCAGGACTTTTTGAGATGAATTTTGATGAAACTATGATGTTAAGGCTTGAAGCAGGAAAAGAGATACTTTTATATAAGAATTTGGATGAGATAACAGAAGAGATTTTAATTGAAATGGTTAAGTCTGTTGTTTTAAGATTAAATAGTAAAAAACAATAAATAAAAATTATATAAAAATATCTTCGGTCATGACCGAAGATATTTTTATATTTAAGTTATAATTAATCTTGGAACAATATCTAAAGTTGAATTGACATCGAATTTTTTTGTATATTCGATTTAAAGGTGGTTTATTGTACTCAAAAAAGACTTTTAGACCGTTCTCGAGAGCTAATTTCAAATCCCTGTCTTGAATCTTTTTTATGACGATATAATTACCAAGCGTGGCATAATCAAACTTTAGAGAATTGAAAAGTTCAACTATAGATTCTCCTTTAGATAGATTTGCAAAAAAGGTTTCATATTAAAGTACTCCCTGAATCAATTACAAATACTCTACCGTTTTTTTATCAGCTCTAAGGGTTTCTAAAAAAGTGAAGAGTTTTGAAAATGAAATAATATATGATTCTTGATTTTTGATACTTAGTTTTGCTAAAATAGTAATAGAAAATAAATTAATTAAAGGAAGCTAAGATGAAAATAATAATAGATGCAGATGCCTGTCCAGTTACAGATATTGCAATAAAAGTAGCAAAGTCTAAAAATATAAGTTGTTTAATAGTGTGTGATAATGCTCATAAGATTGAAAGAGATGGAGTGCAAACAGTTGTTGTTTCTCAGGGAGCAGACGCAGTAGATTTTACAATTATTTCTAAAAGTGAGGAGAAAGATATAATTGTAACTCAAGATTATGGATTGGCATCAATCGTTTTATCAAAAGGAGCTCATGCAATAAATCAAGATGGGTTGATTTATAATAAATTCAATATAGAGAGTTTACTTTTTAGTAGACATATGTCTCAAAAGCTAAGAAATGCAGGAAAGAGAACAAAGGGGCCTAAGAAAAGAACTCAGGAGCAAAACATTGAATTTGAAAAGAAATTAATTAAACTTTTAGAAGATATAAATAAGTTATAGAAAATTATTTTTGGAGGAGAAAATGGAAGATCAAAAATGTTTAGAGTGTGGTTGTGAATTGGAAAAAATTGGAACTGAATATACTTGTAAAAGTTGCGAAGTAAAATATATAAAAAAAGCTTATTGTCCTGACTGTGGAAGTGAACTTGAAAAATTAGCAGCGTGTGGATCTTTAAGTTATTGGTGCAATAAATGCAACGAATTAAAATCAAGAAAAACAATAATACAAAAATTGACAAAAGATGCATAATTAGGTTATTATTTACTTGAATATATTTTTAGGGAGGAGTTAGAATGAAATTTGTATTTAATCACTTTAATATCAATGTATTAAATCTTGAAAAAAGTATGGAGTTTTATAAAAATGCGTTAGGGCTTATAGAGGTAAGAAGAAAAGAAGCTGAAGATGGTAGCTATATCTTAGTTTATATGGGAGATGGAGAAACTGGATTTACAATAGAGTTAACTTGGTTAAGAGATAGAGAAGAAGCTTATGATTTAGGAGATGAAGAGTTCCACTTAGCTTTTGTTGCTGATGATTACGAGGCAGCTTATAAAAAGCATAGTGAAATGGGATGTATTTGCTATGAGAATCCAGCTATGGGAATTTATTTTATAAATGATCCTGATGGATACTGGTTAGAAGTTATTCCACCTAGAGTTGTAAAGTAAAAATTGGATAAATTTAGTTAGATAGGGTCTATTTTGACCCTATTTTTTATTATATAAGGAAACTATAGAAAAAATTTATCCAAAAAATATTGAAAAATTTGAACTCAAGGAGTAAAAA
>NZ_JTLI01000039.1 GCF_000799075.1 Cetobacterium sp. ZOR0034 | reverse complement strand
ATACCATACTTACTTTAAAAATAAAATAAAAAATCTCCTTCCTTACACTATATAAAGAAGAAGATTTTATTCTATTGCTTTTCTGTCGATTCAGCTATTCTTTTTAATGATAACTCTCTAGCTTTTAAATACTGATCTGTAGTTATAAATTTTTGAACCTCTATCTGATATTTCAATCTATCTTTTATTATTTCAGCATCTAATAACCCTATTTTTTCTACTAATTCATTTAATTTTTCAAGATTTTTTTCTGTTCCATCTAATATGTATTTATTAATTTCAATCTCTAAAGCTTTTTTATCTAATGTTTTCAATTTATATTGAATGCTTGCTTGTTCAATTATAATTTTGACTCTTTCAATATTGTCTTGACTAACCCCTACAGCTTTAAAATCATCATCTTTTACTATCCCTATTCCCGATGTTGCATAGGCTGATACACTAGCCACAAGTATCAGTAGTCCCATTACTATTTTCTTCATAAAATCCTCCACTAAATTTGTAGATCTGTAACAAAAAGATTTTCAGTATTAAAATCTCTTCTATTAATCCTTATTTCATCTGCTTGAAATAAATCATCAATTGTGAATCCTATATCTTTCTTTTCAGAAACTTTCTTTTGTAACTCTCCTGATTCAAAAGCTACTAGACTCTCAGTAGGAGCAATATTCTTATTGATTATTTTATCGTATGAAGTTCCTGTAAAAACTCCTACAACAAAAAGAGATAAAGAAAAAACAGACATCTTCTTCTTTTTCTTCTTCTCCTCTTCCAACAATGTTTTATAAATATTAGCTCTTACTCTCTCTTTTGGAGATACCATTTATATTACACCTCCCATATCTTTAATTGCCTTATAATATATTGTTTTTACTGTGGATATATTCATATCTTTCATATCTGCAATCTCCCTCAGCTTATAGCCATATATATCTTTTAAAACAACTATCTCCCTCTCTTGGAAAGGTAGCTCTTTTAACTTCTCTTCTAAAAGAATTGGAATATTAAAGTCTTCATTACTTTCAACACTCAAAATCTCATCATTCAATTCAAGGTTAAGTTTTTTCTTTCTGAAAAAATCATAAGTCTTGTTTATAGCTATTCTATAAATCCAAGTATAGATATTACTTTCCTCTCTAAATCCTTTGAGATTTTTATAAACACTAATGAAAACTTCCTGTGCTATGTCTTCGGCATCTTCGGCATTTTTTACTGTTGATAGTATTTTATAGTATATTCTATCAAAATACTCATTATATAATTGATCAAAATCCATTTAAATACCTCATTATTTTAGCTTTATAATTTTAGACTATAATTAGCTCAAAAAAGTTTTAATTAAAATCCTCCTCAATCATTTTTTTTAATTCATGAAGAATATCTTTTTCATCAACTTTTTTGACTATTTGCCCTTTTTTGAAAAGGACACCCACACCTTTTCCACCAGCTACTCCATAATCGGCCTCTTTGGCTTCTCCAGGTCCATTTACAACGCAACCCATCACAGCTATTTTTATCTTTTTATCAACTTTTTTAAACTCTTCTTCAACTTGATGAGCTAATCCTATTAAATCTATCTCTGTTCTTCCACAAGTAGGACAAGATACAATCTCTACTCCAACCTCTATCAATCCTAAAACTTTTAAAATCTCCCTAGCTACTTTAATCTCTTCAACTGGATTTTCAGTTAATGAAACTCTTATAGTATCACCAATTCCATCCACTAATAAAGAACCAATACCAATCGCTGATTTTACTGTTCCTTGAAATGCTGTTCCAGCCTCTGTAACCCCTAAATGTAGTGGATACTCACACATCGATGCCAACTTTCTATATGCCTCTACCATCATCTTTACATTGCTTGATTTTAAAGATATTACTATATTTTCAAAATTAAACTTTTCTAAAAGCCTCATATGATAAAGTGCACTTTCAACCATTCCATCAGCTGTCGGTTTTCCATATTTTTCTAAAATACTTTTTTCTAAAGAACCAGAATTTACACCTATTCTTATTGGAATATTTTTCTCTTTAGCTTTTTCTACAACAACCTGTACTTTCTCATCACTTCCTATATTTCCTGGATTTATTCTCAATTTATCAATCCCATTCTCAATAGCCAGCAATGCTAGTCTATAATCAAAATGTATATCTGCTACCAAAGGAATATCAATCTTTTCCTTTATTCCTTTTATAGCTTTTGCAGCTTCTTCTGTATTTACTGTTACTCTTACTAATTGGCATCCCTCATCTTGAAGCTCCTTTATCTGAGCTACAGTTTTTTCAATATCATGAGTTGGAGTATTTGTCATAGATTGGATTACAATCTCATTTCCCCCTCCTATTAATAATCTGCCAACCTTTATAACTTTAGATTCTCTCATTTTTTCACCTCATATAAAATCTAAAAAAAGCCCTAGTTTAATCTAGGGCTATCTAACTAAATAATTCATAGGATTATTAGCTTTTCCATTTTTTCTAATTTCAAAATGTAGATGAGGTCCCGTTACTCTTCCTGTCATTCCTGTTTGACCAATAACCTGTCCAGACTTAACCTTATCTCCAACTTTTACGTACATCTTCTCTAAATGAGCCGATCTAGTTTCATAACCACTTCCATGGTTAATCTTTATAATTTTACCATAACCTGTCATATATCCTGCGAACACAACCGTACCGTCTCTTGAAGCCATCAATGGGACGTATCTAGCTCTCATATCAATCCCTGCATGTTGAATATATCTTTTTAATACTGGATGGAATCTTTTTCCAAAAGGACTTGTAACTCCTGCCCATTTTACAGGCATTGTAAAGTTTCTCTGAGTGGTTGTACTTTTCACTCCTCCACTTTGAGTAAGCCTTTTCAAACTCTCTTCACTTGGATTGTTTATAAAAAGTTCCTCTCCAACTCTAATATTGTCATTTCTTAA
Organism: Cetobacterium sp. ZOR0034; assembly: GCF_000799075.1. Classification (NCBI taxonomy): domain Bacteria; kingdom Fusobacteriati; phylum Fusobacteriota; class Fusobacteriia; order Fusobacteriales; family Fusobacteriaceae; genus Cetobacterium; species Cetobacterium sp. ZOR0034. The sequence goes on along the minus strand of NZ_JTLI01000039.1, from coordinate 23,271 downwards.
ATTGTTGTATTTTCTTAAGTCATCAACATCAACCTTGTATGCCAAAGCTATTTTAAAAAGAGAGTCTCCTCTTTTAACTTTATAAAAAACACCATTAGCTTTAACTACATTTATCTTTTGCCCTACTTTCAAACTATTTGAAATTCCCGGATTATTAGCTTTTAAAACCTCCAAAGATATACCATTCTTATCTGCTATTGCTCCTAAAGTATCTCCATTAGCCACTATATAACTTTCTAATTTTGGAATTTCATAAGCTTGCTTTAAATCTACTTCTTCTAAAGGAACTCCTTCGAACTCCTCATCAACTCCAATTTTGTATTCTTTCTCTATTGTATAAAAGTTTCCATCTACTAACTCAAAACCTCCACCCTCTTCAACCGTTGTATTTTCAGAGTAATATTCTGTGAATTTTTTCAAATCTACAACTTCTGATTTATAGGGTTTAAAAACTAGTATTAACATAGCTATAAATGCTGCTATTATTATAGCAAATATTTTTAGTACTTCCTTCACTATTTCCCCCTTGCAAAAGATTTCGCATACATCTCTATAAGCTTATCGTTACTCTCCGTAGATGAAATAGTATCTATCAACTTTTTCGTTGCTGTTGCTTTATCAAGAGATGTTAAATATCTTCTTATCTCCCATATTGATTCTAATTTTTTCTTTTCAATCAGTAACTCCTCTTTTCTTGTTCCCGATCTTTGAATATCTATTGATGGGTAAATTCTAAGTTCTGCAAGATTTCTGTCTAAGTGGATATCTAGGTTACCTGTTCCCTTAAATTCCTCATATATAACATCATCCATTTTACTTCCCGTATCAACTAAAGCTGTTGCTAAAATAGTTAAACTTCCACCATTTCTTATATTTCTTGCTGAACCAAAGAATTTTTTAGGATAGTACAGTGCTGTTGGATCTATTCCACCAGATATAAGTTTTCCACTAGATGGTATAACTATGTTATAAGCTCTAGCTAATCTTGTTAAAGAATCCATTAAAATCACTATATCTTCTCCATTTTCTATCTTTCTTTTAGCTCTTTCTAACAACGACTCTGTAACCTTTATATGATTTCTTGGATCGTCATCGAATGTTGATGCAAAAACTTGAGCTCCTTTTACTGTTTCCTTTATATCTGTAACCTCTTCGGGTCTTTCGTCTATTAATAAAATCCAAACTTCGATTCCTTTATTGTTTTCTATTATTGAGTTAGCGATGTTACTGATTAAAACTGTTTTTCCAGCTTTTGGTGGTGCTACAATAAGTCCTCTTTGCCCCTTTCCTATAGGAGCTATTAAATCAATTATTCTTCCAGAAACATTTTTAGAATCTGTTTCTAACTTTAATAACTCTGTAGGATAAGCTGGAACTAACTCATCAAATGGAACCCTTGCTGCTGCTTCTTGGATACTTCCACTATTGATTAACAATACTTTTCTAAGCCCATAATTATTTTCACCTTGAACAGCTTCTCTAACCTCTCCTACGATAAAGTCTTCTGTTCTTAGTTTAAATTTTCTTATTTGTGAAGCAGATACATAAACGTCCTTCTCCACATTAGTATTTCTTAAAAATCCATATCCATCCGCCATTACTTCAAGATTTCCCCAAGCTAAATGCATTCCCTCTTTAGCTTCCATGGCTTCTGTTATTAAATCTACAATTTCAGCTTTTTTGGTCCTACTTGAATAATCTATCTCCATCTGCCTTGCCATCTCTTGTAACTCTTTTAGTAAAAAACTTTCTAATTTATCCATTATACCTCCGAGGTTACTATTCTACGATCTCTCCATATAAAGACCATGTTTTGCATTCGTTTATTTTTACATTAACAAACGTTCCTTCTAACTCTTTATCTCCTTTAAAGATAACTATTTTATTCGTCGATGTTCTTCCACTTAAAACTTCTTCATTTTTTTTGCTTGGTCCTTCAACTAAAACCCTCTCTGTTTTTCCTTGGTAAGTAGAACTTGTTTCTTTAGAGTTTTCATTTTGTAAATCTATCAATCTCTTTAATCTATCTTTTTTTATTTCTTGCTCTATTTGACCATCCATAGTCGCAGCAGCTGTACCTTCTCTTGGAGAATACATAAACATAAATGCTGTATCAAACTTTACTTTAGAAACAACATCCAATGTGTCTTGGAAGTCCTCTTCTGTCTCATGAGGGAATCCAACAATGATATCTGCTGTTAAAGCTACTCCTGGAATTCTTGATTTTATTTTTTCAGCTAACTCTATATACTGCTCTTTTGTATATTTTCTATTCATTAGTTTTAAAACTTTTGATGATCCTGCTTGAAGTGGAAGGTGTAGACATCTTGCGATTTTTTCATTTTTAGCGATAACATCAATTACGTCATCTCCAAAATCTTTTGGATGTGGTGAAACGAATCTTACTAAGAACTCTCCCTCTATTTTACAAATCTCTTCTAATAGAGTTGCAAAATTTTCTCCTGTTTTTAAATCATTTCCATATGAATTTACATTTTGTCCTAATAACATTATCTCTTTATAATCTTTTTCGACAAATCCTTTAACTTCCTCTAAAATTTGATCCATAGGCACTGATCTTTCTCTTCCTCTAACATATGGAACTATACAATATGTACAGAAGTTATTACATCCATAAGTTATTGGAATTGATGCTGTTTTCTTAGAATCAAACTCTGCATCTAATCTCGGAGGTAATTCATCCTCTTCTCCTGTATAAATAACATGTTTAAAATCTCCAGATTCAATTTTTTCAAGAGCTGCTGGAATTTTTCCTATATTTTGATTTCCCATAACTATATCAATTATAGGGAATTTTTTTGCTAATTCCTCTCCTTGCTCTTGGGCGAAACAACCTGTAATTCCTATAATTGTTCCTCTTTTTTCTCTTACAACTTTTAACTCTCCTAATTTACCATAAATTTGAGTAGCTGCACCTTCTCTAACTGTGCATGTATTTAAAAATACTGCATCGGCCTCTGATACATCCTCTGTTATATTATATCCCATATTTTGTAATATTTTTTTTATTTTTGCGCTTTCGTTGACATTCATTTGACAACCGTAAGTTACAATTGCTGCGTTCTTCAATTTTTCTCCTCCAAAATTTAACAAATTACGATTTAAATATGTAAAAAATTATATCATAATAGTACAAGTTTTATCAATAAATCTTTAGTAAAGCATCACTTAAATATATCTTTCGCTTCTAAATACCAAAGTAACAAATCCATATTATCCATCGGAATTCCTACTTCTTTACAATATTTTTTCAATTTCTCTTCAATCTCTTTATAAAGTTTCGGTGATAACGTTTTAGGTATTACTTCTATTACTTCTAATGCCACCAAATTTTTCAAAATATGTCTATCCAATATTGCTAACTCTTTTCCAAATCCCACATTTCTTAAAAAATGACTTGCTTCCTTATAAGACATCCCTCTTATATTTTTTACTATCCATTCTCTCATCTCGAGTATAGAATTAAAACTAGAGAAAAAATCTTTTGTTATAAACTCACCTTTTTCATTTGTCATCTGCTGCCTTAAAAGGTATAAGTTTTTAGCTTTAGTTTTATTAAAACGAACTATATTTAAAAAAGGTAAAATCTCATCTTCTGTACCTGTAAAAAGAATTTTTGAATCCCTTAGTTCACTGATTGCCTTCCAGGCATTTTTAGCTTTAGATTGAGGTGTCAATATACAAAAAGCCAATTCACAATACACAGCTTTATTATCCCCTTCTCTCCATACTCTTCTGTAGTCTTCTAATCTACTTTCTATTCTATCTTTTATATTTTCATATATCTTTTCAACTTCATAAAAATAGGTGTTTTTCATAGCACTACCTCCTCGAGTTATCATAATTTAATTTTATCATACTTTTTTAACTCTTTGCAGTTGTTTTTTAAAAAAAATAGGATAAAGCAATGTGCTCTATCCTACTTTAAATTATAGATTTACAAAATAACCATACTCTTTAAATAATCCTGAAACCTTATCTAAATTTTCCTTTTTTACCATTATATGTAAATCTTCACCTTTTAAAATTAAACTCTTAAATCTTTTATCTTTTGTTATCGCCGATAGAAGATCTTTGTCATTTTTTAATTTTAATACCTTATACTCTGGTACATGTGTAATTAACTCTGTCTTCTCCATAACCTCTCCAAAGAATCTATTCCAATTTGTTGGTAAATCATTTGTTATTTTCTCTTTAAACTCTTGAATTTTACTCTGAACCTCGTTTAAATTTTCTAAACCTTTTGTCAAAGTTTCCTCTGTTATCTTAAATTTATTTGGAGCTATCTTATTTGCTATTCTTTCTAAAGTCATCATTCTTAAAGGACTTTCACCTAAAACAGTAACAATCAATCTATCTTCATCTAAAACAATTTGTCCCTCATCTTGTAAAACTTTAAAATCATATGTTGGAACTCTATCAAAGATATATCTTCCTAATTCTGTAAATTTAACATATTTGATTCCATCATACTTACTTAAATATCCATTTTTTAAATATAATGAGTTTGCTGATGATGGCTTCTCATAACATATTTCAAGTACACCTAGCGAAGCTAGAATAAAGAATACTGATTTTATAAATGGTTCTACAACATAAGCTAAATACTTATCATATCCTACAATTTTTGTTCTCTCATAATTAGCTTCATTTATATAAAGAGTTGCAAATGCTGATTCGACATCTATAATCTCTATAAACTCATCTCTATAAAGAATACTTTTTATTATATTATCTATTGAGACATATCCGTCATCAGGGAACTCTGATAAGATCATCTTAATCGTAGCTAAACCTCTTTTTATCTCATCATTTGATTTCCCTACATTCTTTATTCCCTTTAAATAATTTAAATAAAGACTAATATAGGTATTATCCTCACTTTTAATAATGCTACCATCTAAGAATCCATTCACAATTGATTTTAAATTGCTAGATCTTATAAAATCATCATTTAAATATTCATCTTTGAATAGAAATAAAAACAACCCCATTGTTTCTGTCTTTAAAAACTCTAAATCTTTTATCCCCTCATAATACTCATGGATATTACAATACTTTTTCATATTGTTCTTAGATTCTTTCAATAATTTTCCACTACTTGAAAGTTGCATCTTTCCATCTTTAAAGAATGAGTAATATTTTCTCAGATTTTCTTGGATTTTCTCTTCATTATTTTCTTTAAACTCTGATTGGCAGTTATTTAATTTATAAATAAAATACTCTTTTGGTTTATTCATAAATCTTCTCATGACTCTCACAATATCATTATTTAAAGTTAAATATTCGCCTCTTTTAGTATCTCCATTCTTTGTAAAAAATAAAAACTCATCTTTCAATTCAGATTTTATATTATATCCCTCTTCATCTTTTAAATATAAATCTCTATCTTTTATCTTGAATTTACCTTTCCAAGCTACACTTTCAAAAACCTCCTGAACCTCTTTTGGTAAAGATGAGAAGATTCCTTTAAAAATCTCCTCTTTCGAGTACATCTGTTCCATCAATTCTAAAAATGTCTGTTTGTTTGTCGTCTCTGATATTAAAGATATCTCAAACAATCCTAAATTACTTCCTATATATCCCTCTGCTATCCAATCTAAAAAGTATTTTTTAAATATTTTAAAAAGAACCTCTTTTGAATAACTTTCATTCAAAGCTTTTCTAAATCTATCTTTACTTATTCCCATACCATCTCCTATTCTCCAAGAATAAACTCTATATCTTTTTCAGTTAAAGTTTTTAAAGTCGCACCTTCATCAGATATTAAATTATCTAATAGCTGACTCTTACTCTCTTGTAGCTTTAATATTTTCTCCTCTATCGTATCTTTTAATATCAATTTATAAGAGAATACCGTTCTATCCTGTCCTAGTCTGTAAGCTCTGTCAACAGCTTGATTTTCAACAGTTTTATTCCACCAAGGGTCATATATAAATATTGTATCTGCTGCAGTTAGATTAAGTCCAACTCCTCCAGTTTTTAAAGTCATTACAAAAACTTTATATTTTTTATCTTTTTGGAATAGATTTACCAATCCTTGTCTATCTTTTGTTGCTCCTGTCATCTCTAGGTATTTAATCCCTCTTTTTCTTAAATCCGCTGTAATACTCTCTATACTTTTTATATAGTTTGTAAAGATTAGTACTTTATGACCATTTTCAACTGCATCTTGAACATTATTTATAAGTACCTCTCTTTTACTTGAAAGTATATTTGGATTTTTCATCTCAGGACAACTTGTTAATTGTCTAAGTTCATTTAAAGCTTGAAGTATATAGAATTGAGTTTTCCCTAATCCTTGGCTCTTTATTTGACTATTTATCATGCCATAATAATAAGCTCTTCTCTCCTCATATAATCTCTTTTGCTCTGGATTCATTCCTATAAATAGAGTTTTCTCTATCTTATCTGGTAAATCTTTTAAAACTTCCTTTTTTACTCTTCTAAGAATAAATGGATATATTTTTTTCTTTAACTCTTCAATCGCTTCCTTATCATTTTCTTTTTGAATTGGATTTGCGTAATGATAATTAAATTCATCTAAAGTTCCAAACATTGATGGATTTAAGAATCTAAATAATGAATATAGCTCCCCTAAGTTATTCTCTATTGGAGTTCCACTTAAAGCTAATCTATATTTTGCATCTAACAACATAACTGCTTTTGTTGTTTGTGCATTAACATTTTTTATATTTTGAGATTCATCTAACACTATCAAATCAAATTTCATCTCTTTTAAATATTCTATATCATTTCTTACAGTTCCATAAGTTGTAATTATTGCTTCTACATCATTAAATATAGTTTTATCTCTGAAGTTTCCATAATATATCCCACATTTTAAAGTTGGACTAAACTTTCTTATCTCACTTTCCCAGTTATAGATTAAACTTTTTGGCATTATTATTAGAGATTTTCTTCCTGGCACAGTATGTAAACTAGTGATCAACGTTATTGCCTGAAGCGTTTTTCCCAATCCCATATCATCTGCTAAACATCCACCTAAGTTATTATCCATCAGATATCTCAACCATTTATAACCATACTCTTGGTATTCTCTCAATGTTGCATTTATTAGTGGCATCTCCGCATTATAGTTCTCTATTTGATTTATTCCTCTATAGAAACTCTTTGTTTTCTTTATCTCATTAGCTAAGACTTTATCTTCAATCAAGTCATCTATTATTGGTAAATCAAAGAATGAAATTTTTACATTCGATTTTCCATTATCTTTAAACACTCTCTCTAATTTTTCCATATATTTTCTGTTTATCAATGCGTTTGTTCCATCACTTAATACAATATATGAATCTTTTTTAAAACTATTTAAAACATCAACTATCGAGAATTTCTCTCCCTCTATCTCTAAATGTACATCTCCCTCTAGGAAATCTATACCATGTTTAAAGTTTCCTACAACCTTTGGTTTAACAGCTTTTACGCTATATTTCTTTAAATTGTCAGTTCCTACAACCTTATATTTTCCTGCTAACTGAAGTAATTCTTGAGTTACAAACTCTCTAGCTAACTTCTCTTGTAATATTATAAAGTTTTCATCTACATAAAAACTTGATTTTATTTTTAAATTCTTTTGATGCTTAACAATCGTTTTTACTATCTCTTCCACTGTTTCATCTAAGTATGCTGGTTCTACTTTTGTTATCTCAACTCTTTTTAAATCATCTTTAATTACTAAAGCCTTTTCCAAAGTATGAGCTTTTAAAAATTCATAATCTATAGTTGAAATTGATGCTCCTATTTTTAAATATAAACTATTATCTTGAGATATCTTTTCAATTATTAACTCTTGAACTGGTTTCATATTTCCTTCATCAACCATTTCATAGTCTAAACACTCTATTTCTATTCCACTTCCAAATGAAAATGCTAAACTAAGATATTTCTCTAATTCAGTTCTTGTAAATTTTGATTCCATCTCTTTTAAGATATGTATTGTATCTTTTGGAATATCTATCCAATACATCGAATCATCACTTAAAACATAGTTATCTGAAACTACTGTAAACTCTTTTTCACCATTCAGAAGAAGCTTTCCTTCACAAAGCTCACTATCCTCTTCAACAAAATTAATCTTTAATACTATCTTATTCCCACTTAGAAACCAATTTATAGGTTTCATATCCCCTGTAACTACCTTTTTACTATTTTTTAGATAATCTAAAATCTCTATATTCTCATCGATATATAGTTCATTTTTTTCATTATCCCACCCAGAGAAAAAGCTATCCTCTTTTATCTCTTTAATTAAATCAATAATGCTTAAATCATTCTCATCATTGATTTCAAAGTCTGTAGTATCCTCTACTACTTCACCATTATTGTCTACTAAAGATACATAAGTTCCTACTTCATCACAAGTCAAAGTAAAAAATAATGATTGTTCCTTTTTTTCTAAATTAGATTCCATACCCTTTTCCCTCGTATATAAATTTTTTCTGAAATATATTATATCAAATTTTCTAAGGGTTATCAAGAAATTAAAAAAGGACTCTTTTAATTAGAGTCCTTTAAAAAACAATTATTTTGCTTCTGATTCTTTTATTAAAGCGTTCATCTCTTCAACTAGTGCATCTGCATCTAATCCATGAGCAGAGATTCCTTCTCCTAAAGTTTCTCCAGCTGCTACCATACATCCAACGCATCCTAATCCGTGCTTCTTAAATACCATTGAAATCACTGGGAATTTTTGTACTGCTTCTAAAATATTCATATCTTTAGTTACCATTTTTTAATCCTCCTATTTTCCTTTATATTACGTTTAAATTATATTAAACTTTACTTTTTTTGTCAACTATTTTCCTACCACATTTAGCAAGTCGTGAATTCTCACAACACCAACAACTTTTTTATTCTCTAAAACTGGCAATACAGAGATTTGACTCTCTCTATTTTCCATAAGTTCTAATGCATCTAAAGCCATTATATCCTGTGTTGCAAATGTATAGTTTCTTGTCATAATATCTTCAGCTTTCATCTCGAAGAACTTATCTCTCATCTTTAAAGCTCTTCTGATATCTCCCTCTGTTATTATTCCTACTAAACTATCATTTTCTACTATACAAACTACTCCTAATCTTTTCTTAGTCATAGTCATTATTACTGTATCCATATCACTTCGAAGTTCTGCAATTGGTAAATCCTTATGCATAACATCTTTTACCTTCATTAAAAGTCTTCTTCCTAAACTTCCACCTGGATGATACACAGCAAAATTTTCTGGCTTAAAGTTTCTAGCTTTTATTAAAACTGTTGCTAATGCATCTCCCATAACTAATGTACTTGTAGCTGAAGACATCGGTGCTAAATTTAATGGACAACCCTCTTGCTCCACTCCTATATCTAAAACTGCTGTTGCCTCTTTTCCAAGTCTTGAGTTTGGATTTGCTGTCATAGCAATCAATGTTGCTCCTATTTTTTTAATAGATGGAAGTATTGAAATTACTTCATCACTATTTCCACTATTTGATATAGCTATAACTACATCATCCTTATTTACCATCCCTAAATCTCCATGTAATCCTTCTGCTGAATTCATAAATACAGCTAAAGTTCCTGTCGATGCTAAAGTTGCTGCTATCTTTTTACCAATTATTCCTGACTTACCAATTCCTGTTATTACAACTTTTCCTTTTGAGTTAAGGATAAGGTTTACAACAATTTCTAAAGAATCAGAAATTTTATTTTTTACTTTTTCTAACTCGCATATCTCTTTGTCGAAAAGGTCTTGGGCTATTTTTTTCATATCCATAACTATCTACCTTTTACTAAATCATCTATTTTAACTGCTACTTTTAATATCTCTTCTAGATCAGATAGGAATAACATGTTTGGTCCATCTGACTTTGCATTTGTTGGATCTGGATGAACTTCAGCAAATATTGCATCTATTCCTATTGCAAGTCCTGCTCTCATTAGAGGGAATACAAACTCTCTATCTCCAGATGTTGCTGTTCCTAATCCACCTGGTTTTTGTACTGCATGAGTTACATCAAATACAACAGGGTATCCAAATTTTCTCATCTCTCCAAACCCTCTCATATCTACAACCATATTGTTGTACCCAAAAGTTGAACCTCTTTCACATAACATAATGTTTGGATTGTTCATCTCTTCCATTTTAACAACAACATTTTTCATATCCCAAGGTGCTAAGAATTGACCCTTCTTTATATTTACAGGTAATCCTGTTTCTGCTGCTGCTATTAGTAAATCTGTTTGTCTACATAAAAATGCTGGTATTTGGATTATATCTACAACTTTTGCAACCTCTTTACAGTGCCAAGCTTCATGTACATCAGTTACTACAGGTACATTAAATCTCTCTTTTACCTTTTTTAAAATCTCTAAACCTTTTTCAATTCCAGGTCCTCTATATGAATGGATTGACGATCTATTAGCTTTATCAAAAGATGCTTTGAATATGTAGTTTATTCCTAATCTATCACAAATATCTTTTACTTTTTCAGCGACTTCCATTACTAACTCTTCAGACTCAATTACACAAGGTCCAGCTATCAATGTAAATCTATTATTTCCACCAATTTCAAATTTATCTGCTATTTTAACTTTTTTTACTTCTTGAACTATTTTCAATTATTTCACCTCTTTTAATTCTTTTATAGCTTCTACAGCAATCTCTCTATCATCAAAGTGAATCTTTGTTGTTCCTAAAATTTGATAAGTTTCATGCCCTTTTCCAGCTATCAGTATTATATCATCTTTTTCAGCTTTTAAAACCGCTTTTTTTATAGCTTCTTTTCTATCTATTTCTATAATGTAGTTTTTGTTTTTAAACCCTTTTATTATATCCTCGATTATATCCTCTGGCTTCTCTGTTCTTGGATTATCTGATGTTACAATAACAAGTTGACTATATCTTTCTGCCACCTCTGCCATAACCGGTCTTTTAGTTTTATCTCTATCTCCACCACAGCCAAAAACAGTTATTATTTTGCCCTCTTCTCCTAAATCTACAACACCTTGAAGAATATTTTCAAGAGCATCTCCTGTATGTGCATAATCAACTACAACTCTGAAATCCTGTCCTACTGAAACCGCTTCAAATCTTCCTGGAGCTCCTTTTATATTTTCAACTCTCTCTTTTATTAAGTTAGAGTCTATTCCTAAAAGTTTTCCAACTCCTATAGCTGCTAATACATTATACATATTAAATTTTCCAAGCAGTGTTGGTTTCATCTCTTTTATTGTCTTATTGTCTAAATCAGCTTCCCCATTCAATGAGTAACTAATTCCTCCAAATTCGTTATATATCTTTCTTCCGTAAGAGTCATCAATATTTATAACCCCATTACCTTTATCTTTTAATTTATCAAAAAGTATTTTTTTAGCTTCAAAATAATCATCCATATCTTTATGATAATCTAAATGTTCTGGAGTTAAATTTGTAAATACTGCTACATCAAATTTTAACATATCCACTCTTCCGCTTGTTAATCCATGAGAACTAACTTCCATAACAAGATATCTCAATCCCTTATCAACAGCTTTCTTACTCATTTTTATTATATCTAAAGATTCCGGAGTTGTGTTCGGTGCTTCTATAATTTCATCTCCAATTTTATACTCTACCGTTCCAATTCTTGCAACAGACTCCTCTCCTAAAATTTGTTCTATTAAATATGTCGTCGTTGTTTTTCCATTAGTTCCTGTAACTCCAATTATTTTTAATTTTTTTTCAGGACTCTCATAAAAATTAGAAGCAATTACTCCTAACTTATTTCTTAAATCTTCAACTAAAAAATAGCTTATATCCCCTTTTAAATCTACAGCTTCAGAAACAATAACTGCTGCAGCACCATTTTCTAAAGCTTTATCTATATATCTATGACCATCTACTAGAGCTCCTTTTAAGGCTACAAATATATCTCCAGATTTTATTTTTCTCGAGTCATATTCTAAATCTCCAGAATATATATCTTTAGTACCTGATTTTAAAATTTTATATTCCAATCCTTTAAATAATTTTTCCATCCTCATCCCTCACTCATATTGTTGAATTTATTATAACATTTTTAAAATAAAAACAAAACAATACCTTATACTAAACAAAAACAGAGGATTTCTCCTCTGTTTCAAAAACTATTTAGCAGGTGTATAAACTCCTGTGTTTAATCCATGCTTTATTGCCGATCTTACTTTAGTTGCTCTTACTGTCGCTCCAGCATTCTCTATATCTGCTGGTTTATAAAGAGTTTCCATAGCTTCATTTACATTTTTACCAGTTATTGCTGGGAATAATGCTTCATATTGAGATTTATTCTTCTCTAAATCTTTATTTTTTAAAAAATCTTCACCTTTATAAAATAAAGTTCTATATCTAGGATTTTCAACTTTATCATCTTTTAAATCGAATTGAATCTCTACTTGAGTTTCTTGTCCTGATATATAAACTCCTCTATAAGTACCATCTCTATGCTCTGCTGCAAATGTAACTGCTCCTAATACTGTCAATAAAACTAATAACTTTTTCATTAAACCCTCCCGTAAGATTTTTATATAATATTACCTCATTAAACTAATTACTGTCAATAGATAACTGTATAAAATTAATATATATTCCAATCTATTCTTTTTTTACATAATTTTTCTAAAGTTTTATTTATATCTTTGAAATGGTCACATCCAAAAAATCCTCTACTCGCTGAAAGTGGGCTTGGATGAACCCCTTCTAAAACTATATGTTTTTGATTGGTAATATATTTTTTCTTTGCTTTAGCGTTGTTTCCCCAAAGCACAAATATAACAGGTTCATCTTTATCATTTATCATCTTTATCACTTCATCTGTAAACTGTGTCCAACCTATTTTGCTATGAGAGTTAGCTTCACTCTCTCTTACAGTTAAAGTTGCATTTAGCAAAAATACTCCCTGTTTGGCCCAAGATTCTAAACATCCATGATTGAATATCTCTCCCTCTCCTTCAGCTAAAATCTCTTTATACATATTTCTTAAAGATGGTGGTATTTTTATATCTTTTTTTACAGAAAAAGCTAGTCCGTGAGCTTGACCAAAACCATGATAAGGATCTTGACCCAATATAACAACTTTTACATCTTTATAAGGCGTCAATTTAAAAGCTGTAAATATCTCATCTTTTGGTGGATAAATTATTTTTTCCGAATACTCTTTTTTCAAATACTCTTTCAATTCTAAAAAGTAATCTTTTTCAGATTCACTCTTTAAAACTTCATCCCAATCATTACCTATTTTCATCATAGCAACTCCTATTTTTTATCTAGAGTTAATGATCCACACTCTTTTATATATTTTTTCATTCCACAACCAGAGCATTGCTCTCTACAATCAACTGTCAATGCTTGCTTCTCACTATTTTCTAATTCTCTTATAAAGAACTCTTTACTTACACCAACATCCACTATATCCCAAGGTAAAGTTGCATCTAAAGCTCTCTCTCCTAAGTAATCTTTGTCAGTTATATTTAACTCTTCCATAGCTTCTTTCCAAATCGAATAGTTATCTTTATAATCATCTAATTTAGCTCCGATTTCATAAGCTTTCTCTATAAGATCAGCTGTTCTTTCATCTCCTCTAGATAAAAACCCTTCTAAATAAGATTTCTTAGGTGGGTGCATTCTAAGAGTTGAACCCTTCATTCCTCTGAACGCGTCTCTTAACATCCCTTGCTTTCTTTCTGTCTCTTCTACACTCATTTGCTCTTGCCATTGGTAAGGAGTATGAGGTTTTGGCACAAAATTAGAAACACTTGCAGTTATATTTACTCTTTTTCTTATCATTCTACATCTGTATGTTACTTTTTTTACTAGTTCATAGATTCCCATTACATCTTCATCAGTTTCGAAAGGTAATCCTATCATAAAGTAAAATTTCAAGTTATCCCATCCTGCTTTTACTGCTGCTTCTGCTGTTTCTAATATTTGATCCTCTGTTACACCTTTATTTATAACATCTCTCATTTTTTGGCTTCCAGCTTCAGGTGCAAATGTAAATCCTGGCCTTTTACCTCCACTTATATTTACAGCTACATCTACAGAATGAGTATTCATTCTTAATGATGGTAAAGAGATTGCTAAGTTTTTATTTTCATATTTCTTTTGTAATCCATCTATCAATGGTGTTATAGCTGTATAGTCACTACTACTTAATGATGACAGAGAAATTTCAGAATATCCTGTGTTGTATAACATATCATCAATAAGCTCTATATTTTTTTCTAAACTTCTCTCTCTAACTGGTCTGTATACATAACCAGCTTGACAGAATCTACATCCTCTTGTACATCCTCTTTGTATCTCAACAGAAGCTCTATCATGAACAATTTGAATGTATGGAACCAATTGCTCTGAGTATGATGGTGTGTTATCTAAATCTTGTAATATCGCTCTTTTTATTCTTTTTACACCTTTATGTAACTTTGGAATATATACTCCTTCAAAGTCCTTTATAGCCTCTAATTTTTCAGCTTTACTTTTTCCTGCTAAAGCTACTAAAGTTTGAGCTAGTTTAGTCATTGTTTCCTCTCCGTCACCAATAACGAAGAAGTCTAAGAATTTTTCCATAGTTGTTGGATTCATCATGCAAGTTCCACCAGCCATTATAAGAGGGTGCTCCTCTCCTCTTTGATCAGCATGTAAAGGTATCCCTGCTAAGTTTAAAGCATTTAAAACATTTGGATAACACATTTCATAAGAAAGTGAAAATCCTACAACGTCAAAATCTTTTAACTCTGTTTTTGTCTCTAATGAAAACATTGGAATATTATTCTCTCTCATTAAAGTTTCCATATCCTCCATAGGAGCAAATCCTCTCTCTAAATAGAAGTTATCAACTTTATTCATAATTGAATATAAAAGTTTAATTCCTAAGTTTGACATTCCTACTTCATAGATGTCTGGGAAGAATAAACACATTCTTGCCTTTATTGTATCTAAATCTTTATGAAAACTATTTATCTCATTACCTAAATATTGAGCTGGTTTCTCTACTGACATTAAATATTTACTTATATCTACTCTCATCTCTCTCCTCTTATTCATCATCTATCTGTTGAAAGATTCTCATTTTATCTTCAACATTTTTTTTATGGTGATCTCTACATAGTCTTGCTAACTCTAAATCTATCTCTTTTAATTTTTGGTAGGCATTTTCTGGATGTTTCTCTAGCATTTCATCACCTATCAAAACCTTTTTAACTCTTCTATAAAAAGTGACGTTACCTTTTCCACAATCATGTAGTAAAGCTAACTTCAAATATCTACTCTCTTTCTTTAAAACCTCATTTTTTTGAACAGCTTTGTAAATCAGAAAAGAGTGCAGTCTATCGTAATCACTCATCTCGTTAAAAATACTAAACTCCTCTTTTGAAAGAATTTTTTTTACTTCCTCTTCATCTCTTTTATCAAACTTTAAAAACAAACATCTAAAAGCTTGTTTCAATCTAGAAATCATCTAAATCTCCCTTATAATTATATTTCCAAACTCTTTTCTTAAAGCTTTAATATTTGAAGCATTTTTTCCTATCACTTCGCCTTTTTTATCTTTTTGAACATAAAATATATAAATTTTTCCATCTGCTGTTCGCTCTATTTTTTCAACACCTGAAACAGTCATATCAGGGATAGGTAAAATCATTTTATCTAGCAACTCATCTTTTAAATACACATTCTCCAAAGTTAGATATTTACCCGGAAAAGTTTCAACCTCTCCTGTTAAAATATATCCTGACATATTTCTAACTTGCTTAGGCATAAATGAGTTTCCTATAAATCTAAGAACATTTTTTTCAAAAGTTACAACTACGCTTCTTTCATGCTCTTTTAGCTCTAAACCTTTCTTATCTGTAAATCTACTTACATCATAAGTTCCACTGATTTCTTCTAAGGTTTTTTGAATCTCTTCTAAAGGTCTTTTTATTCTTTTTTTAGGATATCTATAAAGATACTCTCTTTTATCTACATATTCAGGAAACGAAAGATTTGGAAAAGTTTTTTGAACCTTTCTTATAAAAATAGATTCTTTCATCTTTTCGTTAAATTTAAAAATAATATCTTTTAAATCTCCTTCAAAGTTACTGCTCACATAAAGCATATTTCTTTCAGCAGAAACTTTAGCATCCGTTCTTCCACCTTGTTGAATACCTTTTGCCCAAGTGAATCCTAACTCATTCATCACTCTTCTAAATTCACCTTTTACAGTGATTTTTCCTGCCATCTCATCAAAAGAGTGAAACTTTTCTCCATTATAAAAAACTGTAAATATGTATCCCCATTTATCAGTTTTTTCAACTCCTCTAAAATCCATTACTCTCCTCTTTTTCTAACTATATGACATCTTCTGCATCTAGCTTCATAACTTTCACTCGCTCCAACTAAAACAATTGGATCATCCTCGTAAGCTGGCTCTCCATTCACAAGTCTTTGCGTTCTAGAAGCTGGATTCCCGCAGCAAGCACATATTGCATTGAACTTATCCACATACTCAGCTTTTGCCATTAATCTATCCATTGGCTTAAAAGGTTCTCCTCTAAAATCTTGATCTAATCCTGCAACAACAACTCTTTTTCCCGAATCCGCTAGTTCTTCACAAAAATCTGCAACTTCTTCTCCGAAGAATTGAACCTCATCTATTCCAACAACTCTCACATCTTCATATTGAGTTCTGATTATCTCTCTCATCTCTTCTACTGTTGAAGCTGGAACAGCTTCTATAAAAGCTTGGCTATGAGACGCCACTTTTGTATCATCATATCTATCATCACTTGCGTGTTTAAAAACTACCATCTTTTGATTTGCGTACTTTGATCTTCTCATTCTTCTTATTAATTCTTCACTTTTTCCTGAGAACATACTTCCTGTTACGACCTCTATCCAACCCATTCCTTCTGTTAATAATAAATGCATTGTATTTTTTCCTCCATCTACAACTATTTTTTACCTATTTTCTATTATAACATAATTACCACATCAACACAAAGTTATATATTCATTGAAATAAAAAAGTGACTCTAAGAGCCACTTCTATTTTTATTATTTTTCCTCTACATATCCTAATTCTTTTAAGAATGGTTTTTTCTTTCTCCAGTCATCTTTTACTTTTACCCAAAGTTCTAAATAAATTTGAACTCCTATAAGATTTTCAATATCTTTTCTAGCTTGAGTTCCAATCTCTTTAAGCATCTTTCCTTGTTTTCCAATTATAATACCTTTTTGAGAATCTCTTTCAACATAGATATTTATATCAAACTTATCTTTTCCATTATCTCTTCTTGTAACATTTATAATTTCTATTGCTACAGAGTGAGGAATTTCATCTCTTGTTCTTTCTAATATTTTTTCTCTTACAACCTCAGTTATTACTCTATACATAGGCATATCTGTGTACATATCATCTGGATAATATTTCATTCCATCCTCTAAGAATGGATCAAGTGCTTCTAATAACTTTGGAACTCCTATAGCATATTGTCCTGCAATTTCTACTATAGCATCAAATTCACCAAGTTTTTCTGCAATCTCAGCTCTTTTTAGAATTAGCTCTTCATCGTTTATTTTATCTATTTTATTTACAATTAGAACTCTTGGTGTTTTTCTTGCTTCTTTAACTTTTTCTAATACAAATAAATCTCCTGTACTAATTTCTTGAGAAGCATCTATTACCATAGCTATAACATCTACATCCTTAAGAACTCTCACAGCACTATTAGTCATATGTTCTCCTAATAGATGCTTTGGCTTATGTATTCCTGGAGTATCCACGAATATATATTGATTATCATTAAAATTTAAAATCCCTTTTATTGTATCTCTAGTCGTTCCCGCTTTATCAGAAACAATAGCCACTTTCTCATTTACAAGTTTATTTATTAATGTAGATTTTCCAACATTTGGTCTACCTACAACAGCTATAAATCCAGCTTTCACCTTTAATCATCTCCTATTCCAATTTTAAAGTACTTTTCTTTTAATTCTAAAAGAAATTGTTCTTCATTACTCTCATCATTATATTTTACCATAGTTTTCAAAGTATTTCTCAACATATTTGGAGTTATCTCTCTTTCTATTCCAGATTTTTTTCCAAGAGACATAAATCTTGCTCTAAATGATTGTCTACTAAATCCCGAAAATACAAGATTACTCTTTGCAGGAACAAGTGTCTGTCTTGTTTCTTTCACATATAACTCTAACTCTTCAGAAAGGTCTTCGGATATTTTCATCTTCTCTCCCTTATCCTCGTTAAAAATAAATCCATATGAGAAAAGTTCTAAATCTGATAGTCTAACTTTTAAAATATCATTTATTGACAAATTAGTTTCCACCAATAATTTTATCACCAATCTATCCCTCAATCCTTTTGAGTCTTTTTTACAACTATCTAGTATATTATTAATCTCCCAAAGTTCTAAAGTTTCTAGTTCTTTTTCTGGAGCTCTTCCCATCACTACTCCATCTGTTGGATTGTCATCTATCAGTCTTCTTTCTAATAGGTATCTATAAAAAGTTTTTACTGTACTTATTTTTCTTAAAATAGAGTTTGGTTGATAACTATTTTTCAAATATTCAATATATTTTAAAATGTCATCATTATTAACTTCTAATAAATCTTTAACTATAAACTCTTGAAAATCTTTCATATCACCATTATATAAATCCAAAGTTTCTTTCTTTAATCCCTTTGAATCTGATTTGTATTTTATAAAACTCTCCAATAACCTCATCATATATCACCTAACAACTCTTTAGCATGTTCTATAACAGCTTCAGATATATTTTTTCCTGCTAACATTCTTGCAATCTCTTTAATTCTTTCATCTGAATTTAACTCTTTTA
Source organism: Cetobacterium sp. ZOR0034 (assembly GCF_000799075.1). Classification (NCBI taxonomy): domain Bacteria; kingdom Fusobacteriati; phylum Fusobacteriota; class Fusobacteriia; order Fusobacteriales; family Fusobacteriaceae; genus Cetobacterium; species Cetobacterium sp. ZOR0034. The sequence continues at coordinate 4,403 of NZ_JTLI01000039.1, read as the reverse complement.
CTTTAGTTACAGTTTTATTCTCTACTAAACCTTTCTCTATATAAAACTGCTGAGAAGCTTTAGCCGCTATAGCCGGAGAGTGTGTTATACTCATAACTTGAGTTGTTTCACCAATCTCCTGAAGTTTATTTGCTATTTTTCTAACAGTTTCTCCACCTACTCCAGTATCTATTTCATCAAATATTAAAATTGGGATATTGTCAACTTTAGAGAATATAACCTTGATAGCTAACATTATTCTACTTACCTCTCCACCCGAGGCTACTTTCCAAAGTGGTTTTAATCCTTGACCAACATTTGTAGATATCATAAATTCAACCGAATCTATTCCATTTGAAGACATTGTTGCTGATTCTTCAAAATCAATTTTAAAATTTGCATCCCCCATATTTAAACCTTTAAGCTCATCTTGAAGATTATCCTCTATTATTTTAGCTTTTGATTTTCTAATTTCAGTCAACTCTTTTGCTAATTTATAATATTTTTCTTTTGCTTCATCACTTTCTTTTTGTAATTTTTTTACTTGGAAACTATTCTCATCTAATAGCTGTAATTTTTCTTCTAAGTTATTTCTATATTCAATTATATCTGAAATTTGATCTCCATATTTTGACTTTAAACGATTTATTGTGTCTAATCTCGATATAACTTTTTCTAATCTCATATCGTCAGCTTCTATATCATCATTTAAATCTTTTATTGAGTCAACACAATCTTGAAGATCGTAGTAAACTCTTTCTAATCTTTCTAAATTCTCCTGAAACTCTTTTCCATATTTAGAAATTGTTTCTAAATTCTTTCTACTGTTGTATATAATACTCAAAGCATTTCTTTCATTATCTTTCAATAAATCCTCTGTTAAAGATAATTTCTCTTTAATTTTTCCAGCATGGAAAAGTTTCTTATACTCCTCCTCTAATTTTTCATCCTCGCCATCTTTCAAAGCTACTTTATCTATCTCTTGAAGTTGAAATTCATAAAACTCTTTTTTTTCAATAGTTTCTTTCTTATTTTTTTCAACATCTTGAATTCTTCTTTCTAGGCTAGAGTATTCATTGTATATAGTTTCTAGCTGTTTTTTTATTGCAATTCCATCCTCACCTAAGAATCTATCCAACAGTCTTAAATGATTACTTTTATTTAAAAGCATCTGATGTGAGTGTTGACCAACTATATCTACCAGAGTTCCCATTATCTCTTTCAAACTAGACATCGGAACTCTTATATTATTTACAAAAGCCTTTCCTTTTCCATTCTTATCTATATGCCGTCTCACAATAACTTCGTTATCTTCAGCTTCTATTCCAAGCTCTTTAAGCTCTGCTTCTTGCTCTTCATTTACAGCAAATACACCTTGAGCTAACAGATAATCCTGTCCATCTCTAACCATATCAGCACTAGCTTTTTCTCCTATCAATAAGTTTATTCCGCTTAAAATTATCGATTTTCCTGCCCCAGTTTCACCCGTTAAAACAATCAAACCATTTTCAAACTCCAAATCTACTTTTTCTATTATAGCTAAATTTTCTATTTTCAACTCTTTTAACATAGATTATCTCCCCACTTTAATTTATCTCTTAAGATTCCATAGTAATCTCTTCCTTCAGGTAATATGAGATTTATTTTTTTATGAGAGTAATAAACTTGAATCTCTTCTCCTTTTTCTATCTCTCTTTCATTTTCACCATCTACTATTATACTACCTTTTTGTTCAGGATTTAAAGTTAAAATTAATCTCTCTTTACCGCTAATTATTATAGGTCTAGTTGCTAAGTTATGAGGAGCTAAAGGAGTCACAACTATCGCTTCAATTTGCGGCATTACAATTGGACCTCCTGCTGATAAAGAGTAAGCTGTTGATCCTGTTGGAGTTGCTATTATTATTCCATCAGCTTTATAGTTACAAATTTTCGTGTTTTCTGTACTCATCTCAATATTTAAAATTTTTGAACTAGCCATCTTTTTTGATATTACAACCTCATTCAAAACATCTATTTTCTCATCTTTTATAACTACTTCTAGAAGATGTCTACTTTCAATTTTAACTAATCCTTTTAAATAGTTATCAAAAGTTGGTCGAAACTCTTCAACTTTTATCTCTGTTAAAAAACCTAGCGACCCTGCATTTACAGCAAAAATATCTATTCTTTTATTTTTTATCAGCGTTTTAGAAGCTCTCAATAAAGTTCCATCTCCACCAATAACTACTGCAAAATCAGCATCCATTATATTTTCAATCGGAACTATCTCGATTTTTTTTTCTTTAAAGAACTCTAAAAGTTCTTGATAAAGCTTTATTGCTTCATTCTTATTATCATTGTAAACTATAGTTCCTTTCATCTATATCCTCCCTAAAATAGAGTTTCCGGATTTATTGGTTTTAAATTAAATCTCACTTCATAATAAAGATTTGCTTTACTCTCTGTATTCAATCCTAGAACTCCTATATCTTGTCCTTTTTGAACCTGCTGATTTAATTTAACACCTACAGCGATAAGGTTTCCATAAACACCTATCGTGTTATAGCCGTAATCCACCATTACCACATTATTTAACCCTTGGAATTTATCTGCATATATAACCTTTCCAGTTGATGAAGCCTTAACTTTCATTCCCATCTTTCCTGCAATTTCTATTCCGTTACTTATAACTTCTCCATTTTTCTTCTCTTTAAATTTTACTACTACGTTTCCAGTTATTGGCTTTAAGAACTTTCCTAGATTTGCTACAGCAGTATCTAATTTTACGGTTTTAGCAGCGACACTTCTAGCTTTAATAATTCTTTCAATTTCTTTTTCAATATTTTTCTTTTGAACTTGTAGCTTACTTATAGTATTTACATGGGAAGTTTTCTCTTGGTTTAATCTTGTTATCAGTCTATTTTTTTCTTGCTTTTTAGATTCACCTGACCTTCTATTTGAGTCTAATCTTCTCTTTAATACAGTAAGTTTCTGTCTATCATTTTCAATATCTCTTTTAACTTGTGTTATTGAAGTTTGAACAGTTTTTATGTGCTCCATACTTTCTAAATCACCATAAAGTAGTCTAGAAAAACTTCTTTTTGCAATACTTCTTTCTTTTGTATCACTTTCTAAATTTGATTTTCTAGTTACCTCTATCATTTTAGCTTTAAACTCAGATTTTCTTCTATCTAAAACCTTATTACTTACATCTAAATTTAATTCTCCGTATTGAATATTTCTATTAACTATTTTTATCTCTTCCTGAATTTTTTCAGCTTCTTTTTCTATCTCTTTTATCTCACTATTTATATTTTCAATTTGTTTTTCTACACTAATTTTTTCTGAGTTTATATTTTCAATTCGTGTATTTTTCTGCTTTATTTCGCTCTCAATTTTCTTCATACGATTTTTTAAATTATCAACACTATCCGCAAAAATAAAATTTGAACAAATAAAAAAAATCATCAACACTCTCATAACTAAACCTCATCCTTTTTTAGTTTAGCTGTTGATTTCCATGCTAATACTATTACAACTAATGTAGCTACAACTTCTAATATAACTATTTGTTTAAAACTCTGAAGAATCAACGTTGAAAGAATTTTTTGATATCTTTCTCTTAAAATTATATAAATATTAAAAAATATTAACCCTCCAACTATTGCACTTCCTAAAAAAGGAATCAAATTTTTGTTTCTAGCTACAAAAAAGTTTCTTTTATTTTGAGGATTTTTCACTGCATAGAGCATGTAATCTCTTACAATAACTCCTCTTAATATAGTTATTATTTGATAGCACATTCCTAATGATAAAAATAAACATAAAAATAATGACATATTAACTGCACTAATTTTTCTTTCTGTTGTTTGTAAAAATTGATTATCTATATATATCTCTCTCACCATAGGATTAACATCTAGTAACTCTTGGATGGCATGGAGGTTTTTTTCATCTTTAAAATATATAATTATTGAATTTGGTAATGGATTTTCACTTTTTGGTATAACTATCTCTAACTCTTTCTGTAAATTTCTAAAAGCTTCCTCTTTTGATAAAAATTTTATCCCTTTAACATTTTCATTTTCCAAAAGAAATTTTTCAAACTCTTGTATTTTCTCTTTTGCACTATCATTTTGTAATTCCACAGTCATAAAGTAGTTATTTTTTAAAATTTTCCCAATAAAATAGCTATTAGAAGATAATGAAATAAATATATTAAATATCATAAAACTTAATGCTAAAGCTATAAATGTTCTTTTACCTTTTCTGTTTTCCATCTCTTCTCCCTAATTAAAATATAGAGGCCAGTCTAACTCGCCTCTATACTATGTATTTTCTATAAGTTTTCTTTTACTACTGATACTAACTTATCTGCTGTAAGTTCATACTTCTCTAATAACTCTTCAGCTTTTCCACTTTGACCAAACTTGTCATAGATTC
>NZ_JTLI01000038.1 GCF_000799075.1 Cetobacterium sp. ZOR0034 | reverse complement strand
TCCGGAGCAGCAAGATAAAAAGCTAATAAATACAAGGAAAGATGGAAATAACTCTAATTAGATTACTTGAGAAAATCTTTGAATGAAAAATGGTCGAAATACATTGAAAATAAAGGGGTCATCAATGGTCAGAAAAATCCTTAGCGTTGTTATTCCGCGTTTTCCTGACGGGACCCCTAATATAACTAATAATGTGTGTTTGCATTTCCATTTTTTCTTGTGTTAAATTTTTTTTCTTGCTTCCTTGATAATCTATTTTAACTCGTCTATTTTTATTATATCCAGTTCGTTGAATTATACTCATAACTCCCCCTTTATTAAGCTCTATATTTTTCTAAAAATTCAAGAAGAGCTAAAGAATGTAATTCTATTGTTGAAAACCCTTTTTTCCCTTTGCAATATTCTGTAAATTCATTATAAACATTTTCAACTACTTTTACAGATGTTTGTTTTACTCTATAATTTTCTCCTTGTAAACGATCAGGAAGAACTTTGGGAAGAGTATTTAAAATAATCTCACTTATTACATTATTTTCTATTTTATCCTCTTTTTGATTTTGTTCTTCTAATAAATTATTTCCAATATTTATACTTTTTATTTGTGAAGATAAAATTGACATACTTTTAAAAAAATCTTCTTTTGATAAAAACTCTGATGAAGTATTCTCTATAATCGTTAGTTTGTTATCATCTATATTTTTTTCTTCTCTATAGTTATTTCTATGAAGTTTGTATGCCTTATATAATTTCCCTCCATAATATTCACACAAAGATTTCAGATTATATCTTTCTCCAACATTTAACTCTTTTCTTATTGTTGAAAAATTTTCATCATCTAATAACATTTCTAATAATTTTTTTTGTTGATCTATAGTCAATTTTATCATAACTATTTCCCCTCCAATATTGCATTTTTACTCATTCCTAAAGCAAAAGCTATTGTTAATGCGTTCTCCATACTATCAACAATATACCTTAAATCCAATTCCTTAAAATAACATTCAAATTTTCCATTAATTTCTTTTACATTCATATTTTTACCTCCGATATAGATTTTTTCAGAGAAATATGATATACTTTCTTTAGGGTTTGGAAGTTATCATACTTCTGAAAAGAAAGGCTTATTTTTAAGCCTTTTTTTTATTTTAAAAGTAATACTTTTAGTATTACTTTTTTATATATATACAGTATACTATTAAATTATTCAAGTGTCAACATATTTTTTTATGTATAGATACATACATAACTATGTATCGTAATACTTTTAGTATTACTTTAATGCCTTTTATGTTATACTTTATTATATAATAAAGGTGGTGTGATTTAATGGACAAAGAAAATAAATTAGATGATTTAATATATGAAATAGAAGCTAAAATGAAGCGACATAATATTTTAAAAAAAGAACTCTACGTTATTGTCAATAGAAATACTGTTTCTAAAATTTTCGTAAACCATGAAGGTACACTTGAAACTTTACGAAAAATTATTAATTATGTAGACAATGTAATAAATGAAAAAAAGTAATACCAATGGTATTACTTTTTTATCTTTCCATTCCACGATCATTATTTTTTTTCTTACTCCATGGATTTTTTTTATCTTGGTCTTTAACCTTTTTTTCTTGATCCTTTTCTTTTGGAACTTTGCTCCATGGATTTCGTTCTTTCTTTTGTTCTTTAATTTCTAAATCTAAACTTTCTTTAACCCATTTTGGAATATTTTCAGCAATAATTTGTATATTAGTTTCTTTAATTTTAATAATTTTTTCAAAATTTTTTGAGTTATCATATATTATTAATTCATTACATTTATTTTTAATTTTATTTAAATTTTCTAAAGATTCGTAATATCTTTTTTCAATAGTATTTTCAGGGATTCCATGTCCCCCATTTAATACCCTTTCTTTTACTCTTTCTTTAGCTATTTCAGGGCTTTTAACTCCAACATAAAAGACATTAATCTTATATCCTAGTTCTTTAGCTTTATCTATAGCTCTTAATATTCCGTTTCCTGTAAGAGTTGTTTCTTGATTTAATGATTTATTTTCATTAAAAGCTTTTTCTCTAATTCTTATTGCTTCTCTTCCTGCTTTTAATTGTAATTCTGAATTTTGCCAATTTTTACCTACAATTTCATCTGTATTGATTCTAATTCCATACTCGTTTTTATTAATATATCTAAATAATGTTGATTTTCCAGCTCCATTAACTCCAGCAAAAATCGTAAATATTTTTGTAGAATCCATAATTAATACCTTACTCCATGTTTCTTTTCATCTTCAATTATTTGTTTCTGTCTTATTTGAAGACATCTTTCAAATATTTTATGATAAAGCATTTCGTCTTCTTCACTTTTTGCATATTTTTCTATAAAATCTTCTACTTCATTCAAATTCATACTTGTAAAAAAATCAAATAAATTATCTTTCTCTAAATCTATAATAGTTTTCATAAAATCACTCCTTTTTAAAAGTAATACTTTTAGTAATACTTTTTTTTGATTTTTTTTGTTTTTTTTGGTATAATAAAGTCGTAATATTTGTGAGCTAAATATTACGTTTAGATTTTTTGTCTTTGAGTTTTATTAAGTTTTTAACTTTTTAAAGCTCTTTTTTTATTTTATTATAAGCTCTTTTTAAAGTATTTTCATAAATCATTTTTGATTTTTTCTTTAGTAAAAGTAATGTTCCTATATCTGATTTTTCAACATTTACTAAATATTCGATTAACTGCTCCTCGTTTCTTTTCAAAATTTCAATTAAATTATTTTCTTGTTCTTCTTCCACTAAAATTACATTTTCTTTTAATTCTTTATTTTCTTTTTGTTCTACTTCTTTATTTTCTAACATTTCAATTTCATTACTTGTTTCTATCGTTTCATCAATACTTAAAATAACTTTTTTTAAGTATCCTAAAGTTTTAAACTCTTTATTTATTTTTATATAAGCATAGTTAAGTCCATTTATTAAATCATTCTCTGATATTTCTGATAAAAGAATTTGAATACTTTCATCATTTAGCATTTTGGACTTATTTATATAAATATTTCTCTTAGCTTTTTTTATTGCTTTTTCTAGTAAATTTGATACTTTAATTATTTTTTTTGAAACAATAAATTTATATCCACTTATTTTATTTTTTAATCCATTACGTTCTTTTATCACTTCAATATTTATATCTGTATATTTGTTTATTTCTTCTATTGTAGGCTCTAAAACTCTTCTTTCTAAATTATCACTTCTAAAACTTTTTCCTATCTTAAAATTTATTTCTTCAATAGACATTGAAAAATCTTTTTTAAATTGATTTGACTTAAATAACATATAAAATAAAACTGAATATTTGCTTGTTAAGGGTTCAATATATTTTAATTTATATTTACAAAAGTTTCCTTTAAAATCACTTATTAAAGGAAAAAATCTTGGAGAATACTCAACTTCAACAGTTTTATTTTTATGATTAAATACCAAAATTGTAAATATACTATAATTAATTTCTTTTTCAGGAGTAGAGACTATTAAAACCCTTTTTTGTAATTTTTTTATTATACTGCTAAAACTTTTTAAACTCTGATCTCCCATTCCAATAAATTTTTTTATATCTAAGTGTGAATATTCATAATAACTTTTATTTTTTTCAACATCTGACATTAAAGCTAAAAATAGCTTTAATTCTCTTAATTCAAAATCTTCTAATTTTCCTTGTGAAATACTATTATGATGACTAATTTCTCTATCTCTCATTATTTGTTTGCTCCTTTATTTGCCGTATTATTAGAATTTTTTTATTTGTATCTAATTCTATTTCAGTATTTTTACTTCCTGCTTCTAATCCTAATAATTCTACAAATTGAGCAGGAATATTTATATTTAATCTAGTTCCTGCTTTCATAACACTTATTGTTTTTTTTATTTTCATAAACTTTTTCCACTCCTAAAACTTTAATTTAATTGATTATAACAAATTTTTAAATAAATTTCAAACTTTTTTACATACAAATGTATGTTTTTTTAGAAAGGGATAAAACCGTTTTTTTGTAGTAAACTAAAACCGTTTTTTTGTAGTAAACTGAAATTGAAAAACCGTTTTTTTGTAGTAAACTGAAATCGAAAAACCGTTTTT
>NZ_JTLI01000037.1 GCF_000799075.1 Cetobacterium sp. ZOR0034 | reverse complement strand
CCCAGATAGCTCAGTCGGTAGAGCAGGGGACTGAAAATCCCCGTGTCGGTGGTTCGATTCCGCCTCTGGGCACCATTAATTTAATAGAAGGCGACGTCGCCAAGTGGTAAGGCAGAGGTCTGCAAAATCTCTATTCACCAGTTCAAATCTGGTCGTCGCCTCCAAAATTAAGATATAAACAGCTTTAGGGCTGTTTTTTTTTATTCTTTGTGCTATAATTGAAAAAAAATTAACCATAAAGAGGTAGTGTATGAAGAAAATAATTATGATATACTTTACACTGATAGCATTAGCTTATGGACAGGGAAAAGAGCTGATATTTGATGATGTTCCTAAAAACCATTGGGCATATAAAGCAATAGAAAATCTTGTAAATGAAGGGATAATATCTGAAGATAGTTTTTTATTCAAAGGAGAATTTCCGGTTTCAAGGTATAGTTTTGCAGAAGGATTAAACAGATCTTTTAATAGCTTAGATGAAAAAAAAGCTAATCGAGGAGATTTGGTAATTTTAGAAAGTTTGGTTTATGAATTTTCAAGAGAGCTTACTAAAATTGGTTTTAATGCAGAGTTATTTAATGGAAAAATAGAAAATATGAGAATTGATATTGAAGTTATAAGGCAAAAAAATGATGAAACTCAAAAGGAAGTAAATGAGTTAAGGAAAAGAGTAGAGGCTTTGGAAAAAAATGCAGGGATTTAATTAATATGGAGGTAGATATTATGAAAAAGTTATCGTTTGATTATTCAAATGCACTAGGTTTTTTTAATGAGAATGAATTAGCATTAATGGAGGCTCAATGTAAAACTGCTACAGAAACTTTAATGAGTGGATCAGGAGCAGGGAATGATTTTTTAGGTTGGATAGATTTACCAACTAATTATGACAAAGTTGAATTTGATAGAATAAAATCAGCAGCAGAAAAAATAAAAAATGATTCAGAAGTTTTAATAGTTATTGGAATTGGTGGATCATACCTAGGTGCAAGATCAGCAATAGAATTTTTATCACACACATTCTATAACAACCAAACAAAAGAGAATAGAAAAGGACCTGAAATATATTTTGCAGGACAAAACATATCAGGTAAATATATAAAAGATTTATTAGAGATAATAGGAGATAGAGATTACTCTGTAAATGTTATATCAAAATCAGGAACAACAACAGAACCAGCTATAGCTTTTAGAATATTTAAAAAGCATTTAGAAGAAAAATATGGAGTAGAGGAAGCAAGAAGAAGAATCTACGCTACAACAGATGCAAGTAAAGGAGCTTTAAAAAAGCTAGCTACAGATGAAGGATATGAAACGTTCGTAGTACCTGATAATGTAGGGGGAAGATTCTCTGTATTAACGGCTGTAGGATTATTACCAATAGCAGCAGCAGGAATAAGTATAGATGAACTAATGGCTGGAGCAAAAGATGCTCAAGAAGCTTATAAAGCACCATATGCAGAAAACGACTGTTTAAAATATGCGACAATCAGAAATATTTTAAATAGAAAAGGTAAAGATGTAGAGATGTTAATAAACTACGAACCAAGACTACACTATATTGGTGAATGGTGGAAGCAACTGTTTGGAGAATCAGAAGGTAAAGATGGAAAAGGGTTATTACCAACAGCAGCAGATTTCTCAACAGATTTACACTCAATGGGGCAATATATTCAAGATGGAAAGAGAGTTTTATTTGAAACTTTAGTAAATATTGAAACTCCAGAGCATGATATTTTAATAGAAGCTGATGAGTTAGATTTAGATGGATTAAACTACTTAGCAGGAAAAGGAATGGATTTTGTTAATAAGAAAGCGGCAGAAGGAACTGTACTAGCTCATGTGGATGGAGGAGTACCAAACTTAATAGTGAATATTCCAGAAGCAACACCGTATCATTTAGGATATATGTTCTACTTCTTCGAAAAGGCGTGTGGAGTGAGTGGATATTTATTAGGAGTAAATCCATTTGACCAACCAGGAGTAGAAGCTTATAAAGCAAATATGTTTGCTCTTTTAGGGAAAAAAGGATTTGAAAAACAAGCTGAGGAATTAAATAAAAGATTAAATAAATAGTAAGAAAAAAGAAGCTAAATTTTAGCTTCTTTTTTAATCTGTAAATATATTAAATTGTCTTAAGTCTTTATTGATTGTAAAAGATTCACTTCTATATCCTAAACTAGGAATTCTAAAGTAGGCTTTTTCATAAGTAAGTATATTTCTAAATTCAAAAAGACCGTCTTTTGTTGTTTTTATAGTAGAGATAACTTTATTATTTGAGGCATTTATAAGTTCAAGGTATGTATCTTTCAAATAGCTATTACCTTTTACAAGAGCGCCTGAAATATAAAAAGTCTTTGCTTCTAAAGTAATTGAGATGTCGTTTATAAATTTTTCATTTTGAATTAACATAGATGTTCCATTCCCATAGAATCCATCTTTTTGAGCAAAGATAGATATAAGTCCAACTTGACCCTCAAAAGAAAAACGTCCAGAAGTATCACTGCTAAGATCTATTAAATTTTCTCCTACTTTAATTTTGACATCGGCATTATTAATAGGTTCGCCAAATTTATTGATAATTTTTCCATATATACGGATTTTATTGTCAGTCATATTTAAAATAAGTTGTTTAGGTTCGGTGAATATATAGTCTACAAAAAAATCGTTATCTAATAAAGAGGTGTATCCATCTTTTTTTACAGTAATTCGATATTTGTTTTTAGGGAGTTTTATACTAAAATTTCCATTGATATCACTTTTTACTGTTTTTGTAATATTAGAACTATTGGAGAAAGAAACCGTGGCATTCCCTAATCTAAATTCTTTATCAGTTACAAATCCAGAGATATCAACTATTTCGTTCTGAGTAAAAGTTCTTAATGAAAAAACTATAATAAAACAAAGGAAAAGTTTGAATCTCATAGTACCTCCTGTATAGTGATGTTATATTTAATTATATCACTTTTTTGATTTTATATGCTATAATTATTAATAAAAATAAAATTTTATAGAAGGTGATTTCGTGGTAGATGATATAATAAACGAAAGAGAAAAAGCAAAGCTACACTTCTTAAAAACTCAAACTGAAAAGTTGATTTATTTAGGCGAATTTAAAGAAAATGTATTGGCAGCTTTAGATAGACAAGAGATTGAAAGAAATCTTATTCATAACGAGATAAAAGAAGTGATGAAAGATAAGAGAGCTATTCTATTAAAAATTAGAAGAGATGTTCACTTTGAATGTATAAAAACCTATATAGATGAAGCTGAAAAAGTTGGACTTAGATATACTTTGGTTGATGATATAACTTTTAGAGGGAATGTAGGTTTAGTAGTTGTATCAAGTGAAGCTTTAGATAATGAAGATAAAGAGGTTGTAATTGAAAGTGCAACAAAGGTATATACAGATGTTGGTTTAAGTGAAGGGTTTATTTATGGAGAAGGGCATAAAATTTGTCCAAAACACTATAAAGAGTTGAAAGAAAAATTACCATCACATTTAGACAAATTTCAAGAGATGAATTTTTTTGATAGATTATTTGGAAAAGTATGTCCAATAGATAGATTTGACAAAAAGGAGAGATAACATGAGCGTAGAGGCATTCAAAATAATTGGTGGAAAAAAAATAAGTGGAGAGTTAGCAGTTGAAGGAGCAAAAAATGCAGCACTTCCAATTTTTGTAGCTACTTTAATAGAGAAAGGAACATACGTTTTAAATAATGTACCAAATTTAAGAGATATAAATACTTTAGTTCAACTTTTAGAAAGTTTAGGACTTGAAATAGAAAAGTTAGGAGATCACTCTTATAAAATAGTAAATAATGGACTGAAATCATTGGTTGCATCATATGATTTAGTAAAAAAGATGAGAGCATCTTTCTTAGTTATGGGACCGATGTTAGCTCATGAGAAAAAAGCGAAGGTTTCTTTACCTGGAGGATGTGCAATAGGTTCTAGACCTGTAGATTTACATTTAAAAGGATTTGAAGCCCTTGGAGTTAAAATTGATATAGACCATGGATATGTAGAAGGAGAAGCTGAAGAACTAATCGGTGGAAAAGTTGTTTTTGATTTCCCAAGTGTTGGAGCTACAGAAAACGTTATAATGGCTGCTGTAAAAGCAAAAGGAAAAACTATTATAGAAAATGCAGCAAGAGAACCAGAAATAGATGATCTGTGTAATTTTTTAGTGAAAATGGGTGCTAAAATAAATGGAATAGGAACTGGAAGATTAGAGATAGAGGGTGTTGAAAAATTAAATCCTTGTGAATACTCTATTATTCCTGATAGAATAGTTGCTGGAACATTTATAGTGGCATCACTTATGTTCGATGGAGCTATAACAGTTAAAGGTGTTGTTAGAGATCATATAGAAAGCTTTGTATCTAAATTAGAAGAGATGGGAGCAGAGTTTGAAATAGATGGAGATACTTTAACAACTAAAACAAAGCTTAAAGATTTGAAGCCAGTGAAGGCAACAACAATGCCTCATCCAGGATTCCCAACAGATTTACAATCGCCAATGATGACTTTAATGTGTTTGGTAAAAGGTACAAGTGAAATAAAAGAAACAATATTTGAGAATAGATTTATGCATGTTCCTGAACTAAATAGAATGGGAGCAGAGATAACAACAGATGCCAATATGGCAAGAATAGATGGAATAGATAACTTCTCTTCAGCTGAAGTTATGGCTAGTGACTTAAGAGCTGGAGCGTCGTTAATATTAGCTGGATTACTGGCAGAGGGTGAAACTATTGTAAATAGAATTTATCATGTAGATAGAGGATATGAAAACTTAGAGGTTAAACTTAGAGCTTTAGGTGCAGATATAGAAAGAATAAAAGTAGAAATATAAATAAGGGTGAGAAAATGGAAAAAGTAATAGGAATAAATCCTGTAATAGAGTTATTACAAAATAAGTCTAACAATATCGAGAAAATTGAGATTTTTAAAGGAATGAGAGAGGAGAAGCTTGGAAAATTAAAAGCTTTAGCTTCTGCAAGAAATATAAAAATATTCTCAGTTGGAAAAAAAGAGGAGAACTCTCAAGGAGTTGTAGCATACCTTAGTGATTATGATTACTACATCGAATTAGGTGAGTTTATAGAGAAAATAGCTAGAGATGAAAAATCAATAGTTTTAATTTTAGATGGAGTTCAAGACCCAAGAAACTTTGGTGCAATAATAAGAAGTGCTGAAATATTTGGTGTAAAAGGAATTATTATTCCTGAAAGAAACTCTGTAAAAATTAATGAAACAGTAATAAAAACTTCAACAGGAGCTATTGAGCATGTTGATATAGTAAAAGTTACAAATATATCAGATGCGATAGAAAAATTAAAGAAGTTAGACTTCTGGGTTTATGGAGCTGAAGGTTCTGGAACTAAGTTCTATCATGAAGAGAAGTACCCTAATAAAACAGCTTTAGTTTTAGGAAGTGAAGGAGAAGGAATTAGAAAGAAAGTAAAAGAGAATTGTGATATTTTAGTAAAAATACCAATGCATGGAAAGATAAACTCTCTTAACGTATCTGTTGCTGGAGGAATCATACTTTCTGAAATAGCTAAAAACCTATATTAAATAAATAAACCTGTGGAAGTACAGGTTTTTTTATGCTATATTATGAGATAAAATGAAAAATTGATGGGGTGAAAAAATGAGAGAATATAACTTTGGCCAAATAGAAGAAAAATGGCAACAGAAATGGAAAGATGAAAATATTTTTAAAACTGAAGATAAAGTAGAAGGAAAAGAGAACTACTATGTTTTAGAGATGTTACCTTATCCATCAGGGAAATTGCACGTAGGACATGCTAGAAACTATACTATAGGAGATGTAATAGCAAGATATAAAAGAATGAAAGGGTATAACGTATTACATCCTATGGGATGGGATTCGTTTGGATTACCTGCTGAAAATGCTGCAATTCAAAATGGAGCACACCCTGCAATTTGGACAAAATCTAACATAGATAATATGAATAGACAATTGAAAATGATGGGATTATCTTATGATTGGGATAGAGAGATTGCGAGTTATACTCCTGAATACTACAAATGGAATCAATGGATATTCAAAAAAATGTTTGAAATGGGATTAGTTTATAAGAAAAAATCAACAGTAAACTGGTGCCCAGATTGTCAAACAGTTCTAGCTAATGAACAAGTTGAAGATGGTATGTGTTGGAGACATTCGAAAACTCCTGTTATTCAAAAGGATTTAGAGCAATGGTTCTTTAAAATAACTGATTATGCTGAAGAGTTATTAGAAGGGCATAAAGAGTTAGTAGCTGGATGGCCAGAAAAAGTATTAACAATGCAAAAGAACTGGATTGGAAAATCTATTGGTACAGAAGTTAACTTTAAGTTGGTAGAAAAAGATGAAAACTTACCAGTGTTCACAACAAGAGTTGATACATTATTTGGAGTAACTTATGCAGTAATAGCACCAGAGCACCCTTTAGTTGATGAAATAATAAAAATTAATCCATCAATAAAAGATGCTGTATCAGAAATGAAAAATACTGATATGATAGAAAGAACAGCTGAAGGAAAAGAGAAAAATGGAGTAAACACAGGTTGGCATGTGATTAATCCTGTAAATGGTGAAAAAGTTCAGCTGTGGATAGGGGATTATGTACTGATGAACTATGGAACTGGAGCTGTAATGGCTGTTCCTGCTCATGATGAGAGAGACTTTGCTTTTGCAAAAAAATATGATTTACCAATTAAAGTTGTAATCAATCCTATAGATAAAGAATCAAAAGAGGAGATTTCAATAGTTGCATCAGAAATGAAAAATGCATTTATTGGATCTGGAAAAATGACGAACTCTTCTGAATTTAACGGAGTATCTTCAAAAGAGGCTTTAGTTAAAATAGCAGAATTTGTAGAAGAGAAAGGTTTTGGAGAAAGAACAACAAAGTATAGATTAAAAGATTGGGGAGTTTCTAGACAAAGATACTGGGGAACACCAATTCCAGCTTTATACTGTGAAAAGTGTGGAGTAGTAATGGAAAAAGATGAAAATCTTCCAGTTTTACTACCAACAGACGTTGAGTTTACAGGAAATGGAAATCCATTAGAGACATCTGAAAGTTTCAAACATTCAATTTGTCCATGTTGTGGTGGGCCAGCAAGAAGAGATACAGATACGATGGATACTTTCGTAGATTCATCTTGGTATTTCTTAAGATATTGTGATCCTAAAAATGAAAACTTACCATTTGCAAAAGAGATTGCTGATGGATGGGCACCAGTAGACCAATATATTGGAGGAATAGAGCATGCAGTAATGCACTTACTATACTCTAGATTCTTCTCAAAAGTTTTAAGAGATATGGGTCTTCTTTCATCTAACGAGCCATTTAAAAGATTATTAACTCAAGGAATGGTATTAGGACCATCATATTACTCAGCTAATGAGAATAGATTCTTATATCCTGAAGAAGTAGAAATTAAAGGAAATTCAGCATTCTTAAAAACTACTGGAGAAGAGTTACAAGTAAAAGTAGAAAAAATGTCAAAATCAAAAAATAATGGTGTTGACCCAGAAATAATGATAGATAAGTATGGAGCAGATACAACAAGATTATTCATAATGTTTGCTGCACCTCCTGAAAGAGAGTTAGAGTGGAATGAAAATGGATTAGCAGGAGCTGCTAGATTCTTAAATAAAATTTGGAGATTAGTTTTAGAAAATAAAGAGTATTTAGCAGATACGTCAGAGATTGACTACTCTAAGTTAACTAAAGAGGATAAAGCTTTAGTAAGAAAGTTACATCAAACAATTAAAAAGGTAACTGAATCTATTGAAGCTGATTACCACTTCAATACTTCGATTGCTGCAACTATGGAGTTATTAAATGAGATGCAAGACTTTAGAACTCAAGTTTTAGGAACGGATAAAGAGACATCTGAATCTAAAAAAATATTTAGAGAAGCTATGGTAAACGTGGTTGTAATGTTATCTCCATTTACTCCTCATTTCTGTGATGAGTTATGGCAAGAGATGGGGAATGAAGGGATGTTATTCTTACAAGCTTGGCCAACTCATAAAGAAGAGTTAACAATAGCTGATGAAATTGCAATAGCAGTTCAAGTTAATGGTAAGCTAAGAGGAACTTTAGAAGTAGAAAGAACAATTTCTAAAGAGGAAGTTCAAGCTAAAGCTTTAGAAATAGAGAATGTTAAGAAATTCATCGAGGGTCAAACAGTAGTTAAAATTATTGTTGTTCCAGGTAAAATTGTAAATATAGTTGTAAAGTAATAAAATAGGAGAGCAATTTTGCTCTCCTATTTTTATTTTTTGAATCTATCCCAAAAGTTAGGTTTTTGTGCGTTTCTCATCTTTTTTTCTTCAGCTTGTTCTTTGTGATAGTTTGACCAATTAGGATTATTTTTCATATTAGTTTTCATTTGCTTCATGTAGTTATATGTTGCTTTAGTATTTCTATATTTTGTTATAAAATTTGTCTTTATATCTATAAAAGTTTGTACAATTCCTTGGAAGAAACCAATAATTTTTTGGATTATTCTTTTGAAAGTTGTAAACTTGTAAACCTCTTTGCAGCTAGGACATCTATATTTAGCAACTTTATCCATTATTCTCATTTTCTCTTTACACTTAGGACATGTAATAACTATTTTTTTCATATTTTTATAATCCTCCGTTATTTATAAATTTCATCAATAAGTTCATCATAAATTTTTTCGTAATTTAACTCTACTTCATTCCAAATCTCTTCAGATTTAACTCCTTGTGAAATTAGCATACAAAGTCCATTTTCGATTTGTTTATTATTAGAGTATGCAAATTTTAAAAATAGAGTTTCTTTAGGATTATATATTAAATCTAGAGCAAAGTCAAAGTTTAGAAGGACTTCTTTGGGTACAGGAGAGATTTCTGTATTAGGAAAAGTTCCAACTGGAGTAGCATTTATAATTAAATAGCCAGATGTTTTCATAAGTTCGTCATATGAAATAGTAAACGAACTATGTAGCGTTTGTTTGGCTTTTTCCGGATCTCTAGAAACGGTATATACAATTGCTTTCAGGTCTTCAAGTGCTTTTATAGTAGCTTTTGCAGCTCCTCCACTTCCTAAAACAACGACTTTTTTGTTCTTTAGATTCAATCCCATTTTTTTAAAAGTTTTTATAAGTCCAAAATAATCGGTATTATAGGCAATTATTTTGTTATCAGAAAATTTTATACAGTTTGCAGCTCCGATCGCTTTAACTTCCGGCGAAAGTTCATTAACGAACTTTAGAATTGTTGTTTTGTATGGGATGGTTATATTTAGTCCTAGAATTCCATCTGCTTTTAGTGTAGATAAAAAGTGCTCTATAGAGTTTTCGTTATCCAAATCATAAATTTTATATTCGGCTTCTATATTGTATAGTTCGAATATTTTTTCATGAAGTGTTGGAGAGAATGAATAGGAAATATTTTTTCCAAGTAATCCAAATTTTTTCATAAATTAAATCACCTCTTTTTTTATAATAATTATATTATTATTTTTTTTAATAAACAATGATATTATATTTATAAATAAATTAAAAAAATAGTTACGGGAGGTAAATTAATTGAATTTTGATTTTTTAAAAAAAGTAATACTATTTAAAGATTTAGAGGAAAATGAAATAAAAGAGATATTTAATACTATAAACTTTGATGTAAAGAAATTTGAAAAAGACGATATTGTTTTTTTTAGAGGAGATGTATTAGATGGTATTTCTATTGTTCTTAAAGGAAATTTAAGTGCAGAGATGTTAAAAGATACAGGTGATATTCAAAAGATAGAGAATTTATCTACTGGTGATTTAATAGCCTCAGCTTTTGTTTTTGGTCAAAACAATATTATCCCTGTTGATTTAATCTCTTTAGAAAAAACTGAGATTTTACATATTGATAAAAAAAATCTTTTGAAATTATTTAATATAAAAGAAATGATTTTAATAAATTTTTTAAATGAAATTTCAGATAAAACTCAATTTTTATCAAATAAAGTTTGGAAAAATTTTAATGCGAAAACAATAAGAGAGAAAATGTTTGATTATATTCATCAAAATAAAATAGATAATAAAATACTTTTTAAACATTCAATAAAAGAGTTATCTGAAATATTTGGAGTTAGTAGGCCCTCTTTGTCTAGAGTGATTAGTGAATTTGTTGAAGAGGGGATACTAGAAAGAGATGGAAAAAATAGATTTAAATTAAATTTATGAAAAATTTAATAAAAAATAAAAAAACTTGTTGACACAGTTTAAAATTTATGTTATTATACTTCTTGTAGCGGGAACAACCGCACAACATTGAAAAGGACATTAACAACCGAATAGAGAAAATAGTCAGAAGTTATGAAAATAACAAAATGCCAGAAATGGCAAAC
>NZ_JTLI01000036.1 GCF_000799075.1 Cetobacterium sp. ZOR0034 | reverse complement strand
TTGTGCTAGGAGTTTGAAAAGAGAGAGTTCTTCATAAAAGAGGATATCATCGAACTTTTTGAACAAAGAGAGGATTTAGCTGAAAAGTTAGATGCTATAAAATTCAAAAAAATTGAATTCTTCACTGTTGCTGAGGAAAACTGTGTTGGATTTACTTTAGAAGATGTTCAAGTGAACTTCTTTATCGAGTTTGGAGAGGATGAAGAGGGTGAGTGGTACGAAGCTACTGCTGAAATAATCTCTTTCTAATTTAAATAGATAGTAGGAAGTAAAAGAAAAACCAAGGGTTATTAATCCTTGGTTTTTTGTATTCTATCCATAGCTTCTAAAAACTGCTCCATAGTTATTCCATATCTATTTAATTTAGATAACATCTGCTTTGCATTTGAATATCCTATTCTTAACTCTGCTCCTAGTTGTGCTCTTAAATCTTTTGATTCAGGTGCTCCAGAAAGTTTGTGATCAATCAGTTCGTTCATAGTGAAAACTGCTTCTGCATCTTGAGCTACTTCGCACTTTGCATTTTCTAGGGCTTTTATAATAGCTTCTGGAGTTGCATTTTCAACACCGATATCTCCATCTTTAGAGCCTTCTTTTCTGCTTATATATGCTTGTTTTGCTGCGGGGAAAAACTTTAAAATATATTTTCTCAGTTCTTCACCTACAAAATCTGGATCAGTTAAAACTATAATACCTTTATTTTCATAAGCTACTCTTAGCTTTTCAATATTTCCTTTTTTTCTTATAGCAAACCCATTTGTTTGTATAATTTCAGCATCTACTGCTGCTTTTACTGCTGAGATATCGTCTCTACCTTCAACAACAATAACCTCTTTTATCTTTTTTTTCATAACTTTTATATATCCTTTCAAAATATATTTAACTTTACAATTGTAACATTTTTTTACAGCTAATACTATTTTTTATTTTTTATTGGTTATAGGACTTAACGCTTGTGATTAAAATATTTAATTATAAGTTGACATTTTTAGCAATTACATGCTAGAATGTTTCAAAAGTAAATACAAATATTCGTATAAGTTGCAAATATGGTGCAGCGTCTCTACAACTAACCGTAAATTAGTTTCTATGGAAAAAAGTTTAAGGGATTAGTCTATTTTCTATTTTTTTATAGTATGAGATTGTCCCTTTTTATTATATTTTGGAGGTTTTTATGAAGAAAAATAGCATCATTATTCTTGACTTTGGTTCTCAATACAACCAATTAATAGCAAGAAGAGTAAGAGAAATGGGAGTTTACGCAGAAGTAGTTCCTTATTTTGAACCATTAGAGGATATTTTAGCTAGAGAACCAAAAGGTATCATCCTTTCTGGTGGACCTGCTTCAGTTTATTTAGATGGATCACCAACGATCGACAAAGCATTATATGAGCAAGGAATCCCTGTATTAGGAATCTGCTACGGAATGCAATTAACATCTCAATTACTTGGTGGACAAGTTGAAAGAGCTGACAAGCAAGAGTTCGGAAAAGCTGAGCTTATTATCGATGACTTAGAGAGTCCTCTATTTAAAGATGTTCCTAACTTAAACCAAGTTTGGATGAGTCATGGAGACCACGTTACTGTATTACCAGAAGGATTTAAGCAAATCGCTCATACAGATTCTTGTATAGCTGCATCTGCTAACGTAGAAAAAAATATCTACTGTATCCAATACCATGCTGAGGTTACTCACTCTGAGTATGGAACAAAGATGTTAGAGAACTTCGTATTTGGAGTTGCTAACTGTGAAAAAAACTGGTCAATGGGTAACTACATTGAAGAAACTGTAAAATCAATAAAAGAGACTGTTGGAGACAAGAAAGTTCTTCTAGGACTTTCAGGAGGGGTTGACTCTTCTGTTGCCGCAGCATTAATACATAAAGCTATTGGAGATCAACTTATCTGTATCTTCGTTGATACTGGACTTCTTAGAAAGAACGAAGGTAAAAACGTTATGGAGATATACGGAAAGAACTTCAACATGAACATCAAATGTGTAGAAGCTGAAGAGAGATTCTTAAGCAAACTTGCTGGTGTTGCTGATCCAGAAGCTAAGAGAAAAATAATTGGAAAAGAGTTCGTTGAAGTATTCAACGATGAGGCATCTAAATTAGTTGACGTAGACTTCCTTGCTCAAGGAACAATCTACCCAGATGTTATCGAGTCTCAATCTGTAAAAGGTCCATCTGCTACAATTAAATCTCACCACAACGTTGGAGGGCTTCCTGAAGATATGAAGTTCCAACTATTAGAACCTTTAAGAGAGTTATTCAAAGATGAGGTTAGAGCTGTTGGAAGAGAGTTAGGAATTCCTGACCACATGATCGACAGACATCCATTCCCAGGTCCAGGACTTGGAATCAGAATCCTTGGAGAGGTTGATAAAGAGAAAGCTGATATCTTAAGAGAAGCTGACGATATCTTCATCCAAGAGTTAAGAGCTGCTGACTTATACAGACAAGTAAGCCAAGCTTTCGTAGTACTTCTACCTGTTAAATCAGTTGGAGTTATGGGAGACGAAAGAACTTATGAGTACACTGCTGTTTTAAGATCTGCTAACACTATCGACTTTATGACTGCTACTTGGTCTAGATTACCATATGAGTTCTTAGATAAAGTATCTAATAGAATCATAAATGAGGTTAAGGGAATCAACAGAATGACTTATGATATCTCTTCTAAGCCACCTGCAACTATCGAGTGGGAATAAAACCGGCCAAGGCGTGTAATCCTTTGTTTTCAAGGGGTTACGCGTTTTTTTTATTCCCTTCCGTACCATAAACGTACCATCCTTTTATTTTGTCATATATTTTTCTAATTTTTCAGCAATTTCTTCTTGTTTGTTTGGATATAAATGTGAATATGTTTGTAATGTTGTTTGAATATCATCATGCCCTAGACGCTCTGCTATAGCTATTGGAGATACTCCCATTTCTATAAGCAAAGAAGCATGAGAATGTCTTATATCATGTATTCTTATCCTTTTTATCCCTGTGTTTTTACTTCCTCTATCCATCTCTCGATGCAAATAATTTTTTGTTGCTACAAATAATCTTTCATCTGGTTTATAGTCATATCTTGCTTCAGCAAATTTTTTCACTTCATCACATAAAGTTTCTGGTATTATTATTTTCCTTTTACTTTTTGGCGTTTTAGGCTCTTGAGTTATCTCTTTTCCACCTTTCAATTTAGCATAAGTTTTAGTTATTGACATTACTTTAGTTTCAAAATTAAAATCATTTAAAGTAAGTGACAATAATTCTCCTTCCCTTATACCAGTATAAAAAAGTATATCATACATTACTTTAGACATTCTGTTATCTTCTATTCCTTTTATAAAAATATCATATTCATCTTTTGTCCAAAATTTCATAGTATCAGCATTCTTCCTACCCATACTACCACTTGATTTACACGGATTTTTTTCTAATTTATGAAATTGTACAGCATAATTTAAAATTGCACTTAACCGATTATTGAGTGTTTTTAAATATGTTTGACTATAATTTTTTTCACTTAATAGCAACTTATTTTGCCAAGCTCTAATAGTTATTGCTTCTATATCTTTTATTTTTAAATCTTTAAAATAAGGCCTTATAGTTTTATTAATAATATACTCACTATTTTCATATGTTGTAGGCTTTACTCTAGCTTTAGAATCTTCTAAATATTTTTCAACCAGTTTATCAAATGTCAGCTCTGTTTTACCTTCTTGATCTAACAAAAAATCTCTTTCATAAAGCATTGCTTCTTTCTTAGTTTTAAACCCCTCTTTTTTCTTTCTTACTCTTTTTCCATCCCATCTCATATAATAAAATGAGACATAGTACTTTCCGTTTTCTCCTTTATATACCGGCATATCTACTCCTTATATACATGTTTTTTCTTCAAAATATCTTTTACTAATTTTTCCTTTAATAGTTATTTTCCCCTTCTTCTCTAACTCTTCATTTAATTTTTTTATTAGTCTATAAGCTGATGTTTCCGATATCTTTGCCATATCTGCAACCTCCTTTGCCGATAAAAACTTTACCTTTCCTTCCATATTTAATCCTCTCCTTATTTTTTGTTAAATTTTACATCTGCATCTATTATCTTTGACTCTCTTTTTACCTTGTGTGCAAAGTAATAAGAAAGTAAAAAGGCTTCACTTTCTTCCATTTCATCTTTAGAAAAAACTTGTTTTGTTTTTAAAAATGAATGATTCATAGTTTTAAAAGCTTCATATTCTTCTTTCTCCTCTTCTGTTAGTTCCTTATATAAACTTTCTTTAGGATTTTCACTTTTACTTTTTTCAAAGTATTTTTTTAAAACTCCATAACTTGAATACCCTATTAAGCTACCTATTTGACTTCCTATATAAATATTATCTAATGATATCCCATTTAAAAAACTAACAATTACTCCTATTAGTGTTGTTGCCAATGGTATAGATGTTAAACCATAAAAATAAGTATAACTAACATCATAGATTTCTGCTAATTTTTTAACTGTTTTTATTGGGATTTTTTTTGTAAGACCATTTTCATATCTAGATAATGTAGCTTCTGAAGTTCCCATTTTTTCAGCTACTTCTGTGAGGGATGTTTATTGTAAAATAAAATAGGATGTTATTGCAAAGCAAATTTCCCTGTATTTGCAAAGCAGAAAAAATAAAA